>QXZO01000167.1:0-11258 GCA_009886305.1 Betaproteobacteria bacterium | reverse complement strand
TGATATCGGGTCTTGCGGTGGGGTTACTGGAGCGAGGCATATTACTACTTTGGCTCAAGCGAATGGAATTGAAGTGAACCCCCATGTTTGGGGCTCTGGGGTTGCTCAGGCTGCATCTCTTCAAGTTTTGGCGGCGCTCCCGGATACAATCCATTCCCTTTTCCCAAGACAACCGATCTTGGAGTATGACCGGTCATCGCATCCATTTCGAAATGATTTGGTTGATCGCCCTTTGTCACTTAATAAAAATGGAATGGTGGAGATTTCAGATAATCCGGGTCTCGGTATAGAAATTAATCGGGAGATAATTAACAAATATAAAATCAATTAGATTTTTGGCAGGAGGTTAATATGCATGTCCGAGACCTATATGAGGCGTCTTACCTCAAGACCAACTATAGGGCTCTTATCGGTAGGCATCATGTTGATTGCCGAATTGATGGCTTTAAGCAGCGTCAGCTTTGGCGTTTGAATGCGTATCAAGTAGAAAAATGGGCTTTTATTTGTGCAGAAAACCCTAATTCCATGCGATTAAGTGAGCGCGAGAATGCGGTCAGGAGTGCGTCTCTCTTGCGTTATTTGCATAAAAGACATTTAAGATATTTTTTTGGTTTAGGAATTCCGGATTTTACTGAATGGCCTATTGAACTAGGTTTTTTTGTTATAAATATTAGTCTTTTTGAAGCAAAGAGGATAGGGCAGAAACTCAACCAGAACGCGATAGTATTTTCTCGAGCGCTCAGACCACTAGAGCTAGTCTGGTTAGTTTAAATGTCATTTGTTACCGTTTTATCGAAATCTATTAATGAACTTTCGATCAATATGATCTTTCCACTTCCAGACCCAGTGACCACTCGCGCATACTATATTTTTTGAAGCCACTGCATTTTTATCGCCGGTGCTAATCAAGGCCAGTGAGCTTTTCTGTGGGATATACGATTGAAGTGGTACGCTGCGTAACATATTGCTGATGTTGGTTTGGAGTACACGCGCCTGTTTTACCGCGTACACCCCGGATTTTGGATAAGCCAAACCTTCAATAGAAGCGACGTCTCCTGTAGCAAAAAGGTTATTGATATTTTTTACTTGTAGAAACTTATCTGTTTTTATATATCCATCTTTTGTTGTGGGCAGTCCCGATAATTTAGGCCAAAGGGCAGGTGCAGCACCGGTTGCCCAAATGGTGAAATCCGATGGGATAACGTTTTTCGATTCTGTTTTGACACAATCTTCGTTTACCTCAGTAACAGAGGCGTTATAGTGTGTCGTTATGTCTCGTTGATGAAGGACTCTATGAAACCGTCTCCTTACGGATAATGAATGGGTTTCTAAAATATCGTTTGCCGCCGTTATAAGGCAGTATTGTAGGTTGTTATATCCTCGCGTATTGGCTTGATACTGCAAAGCCAGCAATATCTCAATACTTGCCGCTCCACCGCCAACTATCGATATCTTATGGGTGCTATTTTTCGGAGAGTAACCCACTTGAGTAAGATATGTTTCGATATTTGTAGCTAAATTTGTAATGGGTTTTACTGGAATAGCCCACTCTCTTATCCCAGTTGCGCTATCGGTATTTGGGATTGAACCAGTGTTGATCGATGCAAGATCATATTGATAGGTATCAGTCTCGGTGTATATTTTTTGTTCGGTTGATAAAATTTTCAGAACCGATTGTTGTATGAATTTATAGTTATATTTTTCACATAATTTTTTAAGATCAATATGGCAATCGTCGTACGCGTAGTGACCTGCGATTAACCCAGGGGCCATTCCCGAGTAGGAGGTATGCGATTCACTGCTAATTAGGACTAATTTATGATCTTGAACTGATGAAGACTCGCCTAGGCGATAGATGGTTTCTAGATGAGTATGCCCCCCTCCTATGAGTACGATTTTTTTCATTTTTACTATTTTATGTAATTGATTTTAAATACGCGTCTTTCTGAAATGCGAATGTACATGATTTACTAAAGATTACTTGTTAAGTGTGGCATGTGGCGAGACAAGCGTTCGAAGTCAGTAAATTCATCAATATCCCAGAGGGTAGGTAGTTCTGCCCATGATTGATGATATTTTTTTAGGTTATTTCTAAGCTGTGCCATCACTGAGTTGCCCTTCCATACGACCCCTTGGAAGATTTTTCGGGAGAATAAAGCCGATCCAATCAAAGAGAATCCGCCATCCTCTACGGGTATAAATACATATTTATGTTTATCTAACAAAGAAAGAGCCATGATTAGCAATTTATTATCAATTGTAGGGCAGTCACAGCCGATTAAGATGACTTTTTTATACGCTTTTAAACCGTGTTCGAGCGAGTAAGCCATTCGCTCAGACAACGTTTTACCAATTTGGATTTTTAATTGAAAGTTGGGATTTAGCCCTCGAAGAAAAGGGTGATCAATAGTTGGTGTAACCCAGATTTCAATTTTAGATGATGTGTTTTGGGCGATCCCCAGAGTGTGAATTATCATACGTTTTTGAAGCTCACACGACCGATGTGCGCCTAATTTAGGAATAAGTCTTGTCTTGACTTCGCCCTCAATCGGAGTCCGAGTAAAAATCTGTATTAGTGTGTCACCCGATTGATCGTTATCGCCAGTCATTTTTTGTCGTACTGCTTATTAAGCCAGTTTGGTGGAACACCCAAAAAAAATAATAGTCGCAAGATCCACATTTTAAAAATTGTGCGTATGGGTCCATTATCCTCCCACCGCCTAGTTGATGTCTTTATAGGGACGTCACATATGAATGGTTTCTCTATGCTCTTCATTTTTTTTGAAAAGCTGACGTCTTCCATCAATGCAACTGATGGGAAGAGCCCATTTTTTAAGAATACATCCTTATGTATAAAAATTCCTTGATCGCCCGTAGCAATGTATGTAATTCTTGAGCGAAAATTCATCATTGATTCAACTATGCGGAAAATTATTTCCTGATTGTTTAAACGAATATCAAACCAACCCCATTTACGCTTTTGTAATGCGGCCAAAATAACGCTTTCAAAATCAAAGTCAATCATAGAATCGGAATGTAAGAACCATAAATAGTTTCCTTGAGCGCATCGTGCGCCAGCATTCATTTGCGTTGCTCGACCAGGAGTTGAATGAATCACTTTATTTTTTTTATGGCTTATTAGTTTCAGCGTGTTGTCTTCACTGCGTCCGTCTACGACTATGATTTCTGTATTGTCCGATTTTCTTCTGTGAAGATTATTTAGCAACGTAGGAAGATAATCCTCTTCGTTTCGCACGGGAATGATTATCGATAGTAAGGCTTTTTTTTGCATGACTGAGATTTTTATTCAGGGTGATGCGTGTTTAACGACCAATCGTAATCTGTATATTTAATTATTATATTTTGGCGATTATCTAAGTTAAATTTTTTACTTAAGGCAGATGAGTAACCCATGATCCATTTGAGTACCGATCCAGATTTTTTCTGAAAATCAGCCTTATACCATTTGAATATTGGAGAAATAAATAAAGTTCCACCCGTAAGGTGGTTGCGACTATTATCAGTAAGAAAGCGTACAGTGCTGTCGTGAAGTTGGTCCTCGAGACGTGAGGGTTGATATGCATCTGGCCTCAGCGCCGGACAACTAATAGAGGCGCAGTTCACGGCCATATGTATCCTTGGCTCGTCAAACCGTCCTTGTTCTCTTATTAGTTTGTGCTCTATGAAATCTAAGCTAATGACATTTCCAAAAAGACTAAATCTTTTGTGCTTCCATGGGCTCTTGAATAGTGAGCCCAAATCTTTAATAGAGTCTATTGTTTCGTGATGTTGTGAAACCCAGAAGATGGTATAAGCGTTATAAGTATTAATGAGGAATGCTAGTTGTTCTTCCTTACTAAATGTATTGAACTCATTTTTAGAAACAGCAGCAATGTTTTCTAAGTAATTCATCATAGTCGTTTGATCTTCTCTAAAGCCAAAATAATTAACTGTGCTGTTATGGCCGTTTTTATCCCAAGTTACATATTTTTCGAGCAGCAAATTAAATTGGTCGTGAGTGTGATCAAAAGCATGTGCGCCTGACATCAAAAGGCAACTGATCGTCACTACTATCAAACTAGCGCACTTCGCGTACCGATAGGCTAGAGGATCAAGGTTCATTATTTGCGCAGGATGCGGTGATATATTTTTAGTATTTTTAAAATTGTTTTAGGTGCATGTTTTCTTTTCCACTCACCCGCAACATATTTGTTAGCTTCGGAGAAGGTAGGGTAGATATGGGTAGTTGATAGAATTTTGTTGAGTCCCAGGCCATGTTTCATTGCTAGTACGAATTCTGAAATAATTTCCGAGGCGTTCTCCCCAACAATAGTCACCCCAATAATTCGATCTGAGTTTGGGTACGTTAAGACTTTGACGAAGCCATGATCCTCAGAGTCTGCAATGGCGCGGTCCAATTCATCTAGTCCGTATACGGTAGCTTCATATTTGACGTTTTTTCGATTTGCATCATCTTCGTTTAACCCTATACGGGCTACCTGTGGGTGCGTAAATGTAGCCCATGGGACACAAGAGAAGTCTACGGTAAACTTTTTTAACTGGCCGAAAAGTGCATTAACCGCCGCATACCAAGCTTGATGAGCAGCAGCATGAGTAAACTGCATTCTGCCCGTTACGTCGCCGCATGCATATATGTTCGGAAACCTTGTTTCAAGAAATTCATTTGTAGGTAATACTATATCTTGTGTCGAAATTGCTTCAATATCTTCTAATCCATAACCTTGGATATTAGCCCGCCTGCCGATGGCAAAAAGAACCCGATCAAAGTTTAGTTTTACTTCACCATTTGGGCTATCGCAAACTAATGTCTGGATATTTTTTTCTTTTATGAAACCCTTGGCGCGGTGACGAGTGAGTATGGCCACCCCTTCATCGGATAGTTGATTACTGATCGTCTCTGCGACTTCAGTATCTTCTTTCATTAGTATACGATTTGCAGACTCAATCAAAATTACTTTCGAACCTAACCGCTGAAATGCCTGTGCCAATTCCGATCCAATGGCACCGCCTCCTATAACGATCAGGTTGTTTGGTAACTTATTTAAATCCCAGATGGTGTCCGAGGTAGCATACTCGACTTCGCTGAGATTAGGTAAATGCGGAACTATAGGTCTTGCCCCAGCCGCAATAATGATTGATCTAGCACTAATCTCTTGTTTTCCACTGGACCCTTCGTAGGAGACGGTCCAAGGTGATACCACTCTTGCACTCCCTTGTAAGCAAGTTACTCCAAGTTTCGTATACCGTTCTACAGAATCATGAGGTTCTATTTTTTTTATGATTCTACGAACTCGTCTCATTACGTCTGAGAAGTCGAAGGTCAGCTCAGTTTTTTGAATTCCCAGACGCTTGGATTGTCTAGCCTCTTCAACAAAGTGGGCAGTTTTGATAAGTGCTTTCGAAGGGACGCAGCCTGTATTGAGGCAATCCCCACCCATTTTATGTTTCTCAATAAGAGCAACTTTTGCATTTACAGCTGCGCCGATATAAGAGGATACAAGCCCAGCCGCGCCTCCACCAATGACTATGAGGTTATAGTCGAATTTTTTTGGTTTTGACCAATTATTGTAAACCCGTCTTCTATTAATGAGACTTGATACAAGTTTCGCGCCTATGGGGAACATACCTATGATGCAAAGCGAAAGAATTAAGTTGGCAGACAAAATATCGCCGGTTGAATTTAGGGTGGCCAGTTGCGTTCCAGCATTCACAAATATAATCGTTCCAAGCAGCATTCCAATTTGACTGGCGATATAAAATGTATGGGTTTTGATAGGCGTTAAGGCCATCAAAACATTGATCGCGAAGAAGGGAAAAATTGGCACCAATCTGAGGGTTAGAAGATAAAATGCTCCGTCTTTTTTAATACCATCGTTGATTATTTTTAATTTATCTCCAAATCGAGCCCTGACTGAGTTTCGAAAAAAATAGCGGGTAATCAAAAAAGCAACGGTGGCTCCAATAGTTGAGGAAAAAGAGACGAGAACTGTACCCCATAATAATCCGAATATCGCTCCTCCGGCAATTGTCAAAACTATGGCACCCGGAATGGAAAGGGCAGTAGCTAGGGTGTAGATGGATACATATATCAAGCTTGATTGAATCGGGTGGTCTTCAAAGTAAATCTGTAGTTCCGAGTAGTTCTCTTTCAAAGATTGCAGATTTAATTGCGCTAGCAAATTTAGAACATCGTCACGATAAAAAATAAACAACACGACAAATATTGCAAGCGCAGTTATTGAGCTAATCCACTTATTTTGAGATTTTGTAATTTTCATATTTTAGGATTTTGTATAAACAGGGTATTAATGACCGGTTTATGAGCGAATACGTCCTTTATTCTATTCGAACCCAGCCTATATAGACATCTTTGAATGATTATGCTCTGAGACTATCAAATCGTCGCGACATTGTTGGGTTGGTTGCTGGACTTTACTGCAATGCCCCGCTGCAGCTTGAGCCTCGCCCGGCAGTGCAGCCGAAGCAATGATCCCTGACAGCAATGGATTTGCCATTTATGTGGCCTGTATCAAAATCTCGGACGTGGACCTTTTGTTTCGCGTCTCCAAGAGGTAGGTCTAGCATTTGGTTAAAGTCACAATCAAACAAATAACCTTCCCAGTCAATAGAAATTAATGTTTTACACATGACTGAGTTAACGTTCTCCTCGCTATAATTATCTTGCAAGAGTTGCATATAGTTTTCAAATTCACCACGACTTACTAAGGTGCTTCCAAACCGTTTAATCGGCATATTAGTAATTGTGAGTAGCGCGTCAAAATGAACGTCATACTCTTTGGATAAGTGCTCCTTGTACTCAAGCTCTAATGCCTCTTGAGGCGGCGGTAATGAAGCTCCTAAGGGGTTATAAACTAAATGGAGCTGCAGGTTCGGGTCCCCATGACCATAGCCTACCTCGTTTAGAAGACGCAATCCGTCAATGCTTTTTTTAAAGACGCCATCGCCTCTTTGCGAATTAACATTAGTTTCTGAATAACAAGGCAGCGAGGCAGTGACGATCACATTGTTATCTGATAAGAATTTATGTAGATCGTCTTGTTCGGGCTCAAACAAAATTGTCAAATTACATCTATCGATTATTGAGATTCTCCGAGCTCGTATCTCAGAGACCAGTTCTCTAAAGTTAGGATTCAGCTCAGGAGCGCCGCCGGTCAGGTCAACTACTGAAGGTTTGACCTTATCAATGAGTTCAATTACTTGCCTGATGGTACGGAGGGACATTTGTTCTTTGCGGTCCGGGCTGGCATTTACATGGCAGTGCAGACACGCTTGGTTGCATCGATAACCAAGATTGATTTGCACGGTTTTGATGTCATCCCTACTGATGGCTGGGAACTTCCGAGCGTTAAGAAGTGATAGGGTATCGTGCATAAACAAGTGATTTATTATTGGATTACCATATTGAATGTTAACAAAATTTAGGAAAACCTATCCTTCGTATGCTTTCATTCGCAAATGAACAGTAAGAAACGACTGATTGGGGCTTTATTGTTGTTTGGATTTCTCCTGGCAAGCCCGAATGCCATTCTGAGTCAAGATGATCAACTGAGAGTGGATTCTGCAATTGAGGATGGGGTAGTTTACGTGAAAGTCGAAAGTCTAATTCAGGCGCCGCATGAACTGATATGGGGAGTGCTGACAGATTACAATCGATTGGCGGAATACATTCCAGGAATGCACTCAAGCAGGTTATTACGTTACGAGGGAAGAGTGGCTTTCGTAGAACAGCACGGAATGACACAGTTTCTCTTTTTTAAAATTCCAGTGGATGTTGTTGTTAAATCTATTGAGGCTAAGCCTCATTCCATTAATATTGAATTAGTATCTGGAAATCTTGACCATTTGTCAGGTGGGTATCATTTGAGCATGGTTGGGAGCAATGATCTTTGGCATTTATCTTGGTCGGGTTACTTAGATCCATCGTTGCCTATACCTAACTTTATAGCGGAGCGACTGATCCGCAAGAATGTTAGGCGTCAATTTTTAGGAATCCTTACGCAGATTCAAAATAAAAAGAGGCAGTTAGGAAATCATAATGAGAGGTAGGGTGAAGTTTTGATACGTCGGCAATTAATGCTTATGGTCAGTTTGATTACGCTAATGGCTGGTTGTGTGACGTACACCGTTCCTACTCTGGATTTGGAAGGGGGAGACTCCTTCGAAGTGTCTGCAGACTTTTGTAGTGGCTGGTCGGATAAACTTGATGACGTGATTGAGCATTATGATGCTCGCGATTTTGGAGTCACTCAAGTTCAGGATTATCCTTATCTACGAGTTAATCGATTTTTAGCCGCTTTTTCCGACTTGGTTTATGAAGATCAAACACTTTTTGATGATTGGATTTCCGCAATGATTGATCTTGACCAGGAGAGCCGCCAAATTGAAATCAATAATTTGAGTGAAGCTGGGTTTGTGATTCTGGGTGGAGATCGTCCGACAATTCAGGCTATCAACGACAGGTGTTCAGCCTTCATTAAAAATAGTTACTTACAAAAGTCATTTGACAATCTTGAGCATTTGCGTGCTCGTACATTTGTTCCAGACGACTACAGTAGTGCTAAAAGAGCGTTTGGTTTATATCCGCTTTTGAAAATTCCATTTGTTCAAGGAATAGAGGATTGGCATGAGGAAGCACGAGATACATTTGAGCGATATAGGAAAAATAATATTCAAGCTATTTCAGAAGGGCGATACGTGCCTGCGGGGGAAAAAAGACTGAAGCCAAATGAGCTGGCGCAGTTGGTGAATCAGCGTGATGCGCTTGGTCGATTAACGTTGCGTCCAGACCTTATGTCAGAGTTATTCGTTACATATGCTCCTACATTCACAGTTGAGGACTCCGGTGACTATGATCGAATTGGAGCAGTAAGTTTCTCAAGTTCGGGCAAAGCAGAAGTGAATATCAACGAGCCTACTGTTTATACTCAACTAGCTCATACTCGGTTTGAAGGAAAGACACTGCCGCAGCTTGTTTATTTTGTTTGGTTCTCAGAACGTCCTAAAGAGAGTATTGGTGACCTCCTTGGCGGTAATTTAGATGGAATTATGTGGCGGGTCACTTTAGATCACGACGGAATTCCCTTACTTTTTGATTCGATACATCCATGTGGTTGTTATCATATGTTTTTCCCTACTGATCGTTTAGATTCTATTGATGCGCCCAGTAAATACACTGAGTGGGCCTTCTCTCCTAAGCGGTTGGATAAAATTACTAACGGCGTTGCAGTCAATGTTAAGGTTCAAACAAAAACGCATTACATAGCAGATGTTGCGATGGACGCTTCTCGTCAAGTTGCGCGAGAATATTCTTTGAGAGATTATGATGAACTCCGTTCGATCGAGACCTCTCAAGGACGCAGAAATTTATTTGGCGTCAACGGTATTGTGTCTGGCTCTGAAAGGGGTGAGCGATTCCTATTGTGGCCTTCTGGCATCGAGAGTCCTGGGGCCATGCGTCAGTGGGGTCGACACGCCACCGCATTTGTTGGGCGTCGTCATTTTGATGATGCCGATTTGTTAGACAAGTATTATCTGCGTCGCTAGATTTGAACTTTTATAGAATATTCGACCATCATTTCACTGCGTGTAACATTACGATATTTTTATGTAGCTCGGCTTATACAGTTATGCCGCCATAGTTTAGGGATTACGTATGCTTGATATTCGATTTGATAATGTAACTATTATTGACGGAAAAGGAGAGCCAGGGTTCTTGGGTTCTGTAGGTGTTCAGGACGGCCGCATCTCCGAGGTTGGGACCTTTGGGGCATCGGCAAAAGAGACGTTAGATTGTTCCGGATTATGCCTGATGCCCGGGATCGTTGATAACCATACTCACTACGATGCACAAGTAACTTGGGACCCATACTGTAATCCATCACCTGCGCTTGGAGTAACCACTCTCGTGATGGGTAATTGCGGTTTTACAATTGCGCCATGTCATCAAAGCGATCGCGACATCACCATGAGAAATTTGACTCAAGTGGAAGGGATGTCAATTGATGCTTTACAGGCTGGAATTGATTGGAGTTTTGAGACTTTCCCTCAATATCTAGACATGCTAGAAAAAAGAGGTGTGGCTCCTAACGTGAGTTGTTTCGTTGGGCACTCCAGTGTCAGAACTTATGTTCTTCGGGGAGATGCATCGAGAAGAGCAGCCACGCCCGAGGAGGTTTCACGGATGAGAGCCATTATCGTTGAGGCTATGGAAGCTGGGGCTTGCGGTTTTGCTACGACCCGATTTCCAGGCCACAATGGAGAGAATGGGATTCCAATGCCATCCCGGCTTGCTGATGAGGCTGAAATGCTGAGTCTCTCCAGCGCTTTGAAAGAGCACGGACGCGGGGTCTTGATGATGACTAAAGCCTTTGATATGGCTATTTCAGATATTGAGAAGCTCAGCATGGCGGCGGAAAGACCTTATTTGATCGCGGCACTTCTGCATTCTCACCTCGACCCAAGTAAGACGTTTTCAGACTTGTCGGAAATAAGCGCGGCGCAGTCGCGCGGCAACCGTTTGTACGGCGCGGTATCGCCGTGCCCATTGAACATGGATTTTTCTTTCCGATCTCCATATCCTTTGGAAGGATTTGTGTGCTGGAAACCTATGATGAGTCTTAGTGGTGACGCATACAAAAAAGCATTAGCTGATCCGGCTTTTCGCCAATCCTTTATGGATGAGTTGAATGGCGGTGAGGTGAAAGTGTTTAGCGGAGAGTGGGATAAAGTCTACGTCGCTCAGGTCGTTAATCCTACTAACTTAGTGCATGAAGGCAAATCAATTGCAGTTTTGGCGGAGGAGGCAAAAAAATCTCCTTTTGATTTTATGTTGGATCTAGCACTAGACGAAGACCTTGAAACAATGTTTACAGCAACTATCATGAATTCGGATGAGGACGCAGTCGGTAAGTTGATGTGTGACGAAAATGCCATTATTTCATTATCCGATGCGGGCGCTCATTTAACGTTTTTATGCGATGCAGGCTTTGGTTTGCATGTTTTAGGCCATTGGGTGAGAGACAAAGGAATAATGCCATTGGAGAGAGCTGTGCATAAATTGACTTTGGAGTCCGCTAAGTTGTTTGGTATTAAGGACAGGGGTTGCATACAAAGGGGCGCCTGGGCGGACTTACTCCTGTTTGATCCTAAAACAGTTAATCGCGGCCCCTCCATACGATTGTACGATCTCCCATCAGGTGCCTCACGCCTGACTACCC
>QXZO01000166.1 GCA_009886305.1 Betaproteobacteria bacterium | reverse complement strand
GATACATTTGGCGCACGATCAGCTAACGTTTTGCAAACATCACGAAGGGCAGCAGCGTCTGGGGAAGTTACCACGCCTATTGTTTTGGGAAACCGGAATAATATTTTTTTCTTGCTCTCATCGAATAATCCTTCAGCCGCAAATTTTCTTTTTTGAGCCTCGTATAACTCAAATAATCGGCCCAGACCAGATTTGCGAACTAATTGAGCAATTAATTGGAACTCTCCTCTTTTCTCGAACATCGAGGGCGCTGCTAATAATTCAACCTCAAGCCCATCCGTGATTTCGAATTCAATGTCACTCATACGAGAACGAAATAAAACGCACCTAACTTGGCTTGATTCATCTTTTAGAGAAAAGTAGCAATGACCAGATGCCGCTCGCACAAAATTCGATATCTCACCTCTGACCCAGATCTCAGGCAAATGGCTTTCAATCAAAGTTTTGATTGTTCTCGTGACTTGGGAAACGGATAAAACTTTGGATTGGGTACCGCTCTTAATCATGTTGCTCACCAAGAAATTAATAAGTACATTGCAAGCTCGCATTTTATGCAAAAATTACGAGTAAGTTAACTTAACTATTGACATTCAAAGAACTTTTTTTATTGAACAATCCACAGCTGTCATGATTTAGTAAAAAATCGTTAATAAACACAAGCTTATCTCCAAAAATATATAAGCTATTGATTATTATCTGTATTTTATAATTTTAGGTCGCTATACTCAATAACTGCTCCTTTCATATCTTTATTTGTTCTTCGATCAGGTACATTTACCCACAAACTTATCCACAGTTATCAACTAAAAGTATCGTTAAGTCTTATACTTACTGTTCATCTAGTCTTTAGAAATGAAAATATCTCATAGAGAACTTGCTGCCAACAAATCCGACGTTTAAAGTGATGGCCTACGTAACTAGTACTCAAAGGTTTATATCGTGATCGAAATCATCATAGCTGCTGGCTGGCCGATTTGGCCTATTATATTTTGCTCTGTTATATCCGTAGCGATTATTGCTGAGCGGTTTTACACGCTAAGACAAGAGGTTGTGGTTCCTAAAGGCCTGCTCGGAGAGACTATCAGTCGAATAAAAACCTCGGGCGTAACCGAGGATCTCTTAACAAAAACTGAAGCCTCATCTCCGTTAGGGCGCGTATTCGTCGCGGGATTGCAAAACTTAGGGAACACCAAAGAAGCCATGAAAGAGGCTATTGAGGAAGCCGGTCTTGAGGTTGCTCACGAGATGGACCGCTACCTCACCACCCTCGGCACCATCGCTACCATGGCGCCCTTACTCGGCTTATTAGGGACAATAATTGGGATGATTGAGATTTTCGGAGCATCTACTCCAACCGGAATCACGGACCCAGCCCGACTTGCGCATGGAATTTCAATTGCCCTCTACAACGCGGCTTTCGGAATCATTGTCGCTGTTCCAAGTCTCGTGTTTTATCGACACTTCCGATCAACGGTGGACTCGTTAATAGTTCAGCTGGAGCTAAAGGCAGTAAAACTGGTCGACATGACCCACGGCAAAATGACTGACCAAAGCTAATCATGAATTTCAAACGAGCCTCTTTTCGCGAAGAACCTGATATCAATCTGGTTCCATTCATTGATGTCTTGATCGTGATAGTCATTTTCTTGGCCGTCACGACTACATATTCTAAATACGCTGAATTGAAAATAAATCTACCCGTGGCTGACGCTAATACCGCTGATCAACCAATCGATAAGCTCGAAATCGCCATTTCACAAACTGGCCAATATTTTGTTAACGGTCGTGAGGTACCCATGGAAAATCCAGTACTTTTCGCACAAATTCTTCGCCAGATCGCGGGGGCCGACTCAGATCCGGTAATCATTATCAGCGCAGACTCAAACACAACGCATCAATCAGTCATTTACACCATGGAAGCTGCTCGAATTGCAGGCTATGGACGCATCACTTTTACGACCCAAAAGAACTAACACCGTTAGCATGTCCTCGCATGCGTTTTGGGGTGAATTAACGAGAGAATTGCGACATTCCGAATTAAATGGGTGTCTCCTCCTTAAACTCTTAAAGGATAAGAACTAAGTGCTTCGCTCATGGGAACGCCTCAATGCGCTATCACTTGCCTTATTACCTCTGACGCTCATTTTTCTAACATTGACTGCGATCAGGAGATTATTATTTCGTGTCGGCATACTCACCTCAACAAAAATAAACGTCCCCGTTATCGTTGTAGGTAACGTCACCGTTGGTGGAACTGGAAAAACCCCAATCGTAATAGCCGTTGCTAAGGCGCTGAAAGGTGCGGGCTTTACTCCAGGAATAATCACTCGGGGTTACCGGGGTGATGGACTCAGCCGTGAAGTTACGCAAAACAGTACGCCTGATGAAGTTGGCGATGAAGCGACGCTCATATTCACTAACGTTCATTGTCCAATCTGGGTAGGACCCAGTCGAGTCAAAAGTGCGCAACAACTAGTTGCGAAACACTCAGAGGTAAACGTCATCATCAGTGATGATGGACTTCAACACTATGCACTGAAGAGAGATATTGAAATAGTCGTAGTTGACGGAGAGCGCCAATTTGGAAATGGTCTCTTACTGCCTTCTGGTCCGTTGAGAGAAACCATCGCAAGGATTCGGACATGTGATTTCGCTGTAGTTAATGGGCCACAAAATTTGAACTTACCCGTACCGACGACAAGCATGAAACTTATTGGCGACACATTCCATAAACTTTCCGAACCTAAAATCACATGTAAAGCAGAAGATTTATTAAAGCACCAAGTCACAGCCATAGCCGGCATTGGGAATCCAGAGAGATTTTTTAAACATCTGCAGTCACTAGGTCTTAGGCCAAATACCAAGCGCTTTCCAGATCATCACCAGTATTCTTTTGCCGACCTTGATTCAATTGATAGTAATATCGTCATAATGACTGAAAAAGATGCGGTAAAATGTGGAACTAACGTCAGGAAAGAGTGTTGGTTCTTACCGGTAACTGCAGAAATCAATGGTCAATTCATACAAACCATCATAGAAAAAATTAAAAATTATCGTGGATAAAAAACTTCTTGATATATTGGTATGCCCCATCTGTAAAAGTGAACTCGATTTACAATCAGGAAATAGCGAGCTGGCGTGTAAACCGTGCAAGCTTGCCTTTCCGATAAGAGATGGAATACCCATAATGTTGGAAGAAGAAGCGCGCCACATTTCCACCGATTAGCCACCCATCCATCCCGAGAGATTCGTGAATTTTAAAGTCGTTATCCCAGCACACTACGAATCCACTCGATTCCCAGGCAAACTATTAGAAAAAATAAATGAACAAACAATCATAAATCATGTTGTCAATCTGGCAAATCAATCTGGCGCTGCAGAGGTCGTCGTGGCAACTGATGATCATCGTATTGCCCAATCAGTAATCACCTCTAAGTGCGAGGTCGTCATGACGCGTGAGGATCATCAAAGCGGTACAGACCGTATCGCGGAGGTGGTGGCAAAAAAGAACTGGCCTTCAGAGGATGTGATTATCAACCTTCAAGGCGATGAGCCGTTTATTGCGGCAGACTTAATTACTGCTGTTGCCGAAGCATTAATGGTTACGTCGGATGCGTCCGTCTCCACGGCATGTTTCCCGATAGTAGATCGATCAGATCTCTTCGATACGAATCTAGTCAAAGTTGTCCTAGATCATCAGAATCGTGCTCTTTATTTCTCTCGAGCACCAATTCCGTGGGCAAGAGAGACATTTTCAAGCGCACAGAAATTGATTCCAAAGAATTATGTAGGGCTCGGTCACATTGGACTTTATGGGTACCGATCAAAATTTTTACTCGAGTATTCAGATCTGCCGCACAGCCCCCTTGAAAACCAAGAGAAACTCGAGCAGTTAAGAGTCCTGCAAGCGGGACATAAAATAATCGTGACACTTACTCAAGCCCCACCAGCTCCGGGGATCGATACCCCGGATGATCTCGAAAGAGCGCGTCAATTCGCCAGCACGCTATAATTTTCTTTTTAAATTTATCAAAATCCAAAAAACCACATGGCTACATTGGTCGAAATCAACTATCGAATCGGTCTAGTCAAAAAATAAGGAATTATTGTGAGATTAATATTACTTGGACCGCCAGGAGCAGGAAAAGGAACTCAGGCGGCTTACATTATGGAAAAGTACAACATCCCTCAAATCTCAACAGGGGATATGTTAAGAGCTGCGGTCAAAGATGGAACAAATCTGGGACTTGAGGCCAAAAAATTCATGGATGCTGGAGGACTCGTTCCTGATACGGTAATTATTGGCCTTGTGAAAGAACGTATTAATCAAGACGACTGTACCAACGGGTTCTTATTTGATGGTTTTCCAAGAACAATTCCACAAGCTAATGCATTAAACGATGCTGGTGTAGAGATTGACTATGTTATTGAGATTGACGTCGATGACGAGGAGATCATCAAGCGTTTGTCAGGGCGACGTGTGCATCCAGACTCTGGACGGACTTACCACGTGCTCTTCAACGCACCAAAGGCGGAAGGAATCGATGATATTTCTGGGGAACCCCTTGTCCAGCGAGATGATGATAAAGAAGAGACGATTATGAAACGTTTAGAGGTGTATCACGAACAAACCGAACTTTTAATTGGTTATTATTCCGATCTGGCCCAAAAACTTGATGGTCATGTGCCTAGATATAGAAAGTTCAAAGGAGTTGGCTCGTTAGAGTCGATACGAAATCAAATATTTGAGGCCCTCGATTCCTAAGGGTTAATTTATCAGACAGCACCTATAGGGGCTGTCTGCAACAAGCCATCTGTCAGACCTAAGAGATAGAGAATATGACCAAAAAACCACGCAATGCTTTTTATGCTCAATCTGGCGGAGTAACTGCTGTTATTAACGCTTCAGCTGCCGGCGTTATCGAAACCGCTAGGAAAAACACTCATAAAATCGGAAATGTTTATGCTGGTAGGAATGGCATTATCGGTGC
>QXZO01000165.1 GCA_009886305.1 Betaproteobacteria bacterium | reverse complement strand
CCAAGAATCTTTCCTCTGCGAGTTCGATTGCGATTTCTTTTTGGCTGGTGTTAATAAAGCGGAAAGAGCCGAATCTGAAGTTGTTACTATCATCCTTCATCGCGATTACTCGATAAGTTAATCCGCGTTTGTCGGGAGTTGTTAGTTTTGTGAATAGTAGTAGTAAGCGAGTCGCTCCATCTGGAACGTTCACAATTGCTTCTGGGATTGGATTTCCCTCGTCATCAATTCGATCGCCAAAAAATGTTATGGCCGGGGCTATATCATAGGCATAGTCAGTGCTTCGCAGCGTTTTAGTGGCATATATCGATTGCTTATTACCATCAGCAAAGTTCCAGAGATCATTTTTGATAGTTTGGTTTGTAGCTATAGCCTGAAAGTAGTTCCCAGGGTTAAGGCCTGCGTCTGCTTGTATTACTAGACAAGTGAATAGCCCGGCGATGAGTAATTTGGGTCTCATTTTAAAAAAGTTGGGGTTAATTACTGCTAAGTAACATCATCCTCAGACAACCAACGAAATTTTACGATCTTGAACTGACGACCAAAGGTTTTATTTATTTCATCAAAGTCCTCATCAGCTCGGCTTTTCCATGGATCGTCGATTTTGTTTAAGTAATCAGGTACGCGCTGAATTACGGCCTCGCACCATGCTTTACCATCTGGCTTTCCTGTTGAAGGGTTGATAGTTTCACCGTAAGTACGGATGGTGAAAGTGTCGCCTCGCGTTGTCATGATTGGTGCAAGTGGACGTAGAATATCCTGTTGCTTTAGGTAACCTGGTAGACCTGCACCTGTCTCCGGTGCTAAATTTTTTGCAAACATATGAGCCTGATCCTCGTCCTCATTCGGTCGAGAAGTCATATCATTATCTTCGTCGGTACTTTGTGCAATACCTTGTTCCGTGTTGAGCTCTGCCTCTAAGATTGCCTTATCCAGACGACCCATTAATTGCTCGTCTCGGCTTGAGCTATCGATTGTTCGATTAATGAAGCGCCCTAGATTCAGGGCGACACCTCGGGTCTTTATTTCCCCAATAAGTTCTTTTGCAAAGTCGGCTAATTCGTCATCCTCAAGACGACGATGACCGGCATAGAGGTCATTGTGATCATCTGATGGGATGAAGTTATCTACGTATGGACTACCTTCTGACATATAGTCATCTGCAGTGGAGTAGTCCTCTTTGACTCCAGTAATCATTTGATCACGAAACCCGGAAAGAATGGATATCCATGATTCGCGACTTGTGGAATTTACATTAAATGGGGCATCAATCATTAAATATGCAGCGGCTTTTTCGAAGCCATTTTTAGCCGTGAAACTGACTTCATTAATTGGGTCGCGCAAATCTTCCAGTTTGGGCACCCCGAAGTAACTGAGGCGTGAATTGGCAAGTGGTTTTCTATCTTCAATGTAGGTTTGCGTGAAAGCCTCTCCGTATGGATATGTATGTTGTAGACGGCCACTTTTTTCATCGTCGCGTTCCTTAGAAGGGATCCCAGAGAAAAAGTAGGAGTCGAATAACGTGTCGTTATAATAATAACTTGTGTCGCAACCCGCGCCTCTCGCATAGTTATTTCCAGGGTTATGAGATTTAATATAGGTTTCACCTAGGTTTGCCAATGTGGCATTGGGCCATGAAGCGCCAATGGGTCGCGCGGGGGCATCTTCAAACCAACTGAAGGCTAAGTTTTTGAAGTCTGCCACCGAGACAATTGGATGACGCGGGATGTCATAAAGTGTAATCCGGCTAGAACCATCATCATCGAATGAGGAGCCGTAGTACCCTCTTCCATTATCAGGGTCACGTTGTGAAAGAGGATCTAGGGCGACATTGGCACTAAGGCGTTCAGGAATGTAGAGTGCTTTTACATCCGACCATGTATCATTGCCCTCACCTTTTATGCCCAATGTTACGCTTCCTAGATAGTTGACGTTGGCAAATGCAGGAACTGCTGGGTTTCCGTAACCATTCCCGTCACCGGCTTCATCGGATAGCGTGCGTCCTCGGAAATCGATTTGATAGAACGGATATGAGTTTCCACTGCTGCGGGCCATGGCTGTATTTAAGTCGACATCTTCATCGACATAAATTAAGTCAGAGTTTGTAGATTGATGGAATGAATCAAACATGTGGCTATAATATCCACGCTCTGGTGTAGTTTGTGAGTCTCGACCGCTTATCTTTCCGCTCCAGCTATACTGATCAGCTCCACCGAAGCCCCTGTCGGATCTGCGTACTGTAATTACATCATCTGCTCCAAGGTAAATCTTCTTAGCGTTACCATCTACCATTATAGGGTTACCGTCCGTGTCATTAAGGTAAGGAGTTTCGAATATCAGTGAATTATCTTGGCTCACTCCATATTTATTCGCTGCAGGGAATAGGTGAAATACAGATCCCCAGTTTCCTGCATTAGCTTCCCAGCCATCCTTGTGCATTGCTTTGTTGATTAGCGCTCCTGAACTCCTCTTGAGTGTTGCAGTATCTATCTTTATTTCTTTTCGAGCATTATCGTAAAATAGATTTGCCTTATAGGTATCTCGCAGACCCAAGAGTAAGACCTCCCCAGGTTCCAGCTTTTTGGGCATGTTGATCTCATCAAAAGCTTTGTTGCCTATCGCTCGCATACGCGGAGTGATCGTTGCCAAGTTGAATGAGTAGTTGTCTGTTGTCCCTAAGCCGAAATCGCTCGTTATATCGATGGGGAATCGTATGCTACCACCAACAGTTTGAAATTTGATAATTTCCCCATTCGCGAGTGGATTTTTAGAGATGGAACTCCCATTGCTGGTAGGGTCCAGATCTATGGTTATGTTAAATGGGTTCCAAATAACCATAGAAGGATAGACCTTAAATTGTAAAACATACTTTCCGATCTTATCTGCATCGATGGGGTTGGGAAAATCTACACTCGTGAGAATGCGAGTTTGAACATCAACTTTTATTGTTTTCCTCAGGAATACAGGCCTCAGTTCTGGAGTAAAAATATACCATGATTTATCATTAATATTAAATGAGTTATCGCTGTATCCCTTACGGTAGTTGGGGCGTATTGTTGTTGGTATTACGGTGTCCGCATAACTGACATTATAACTTCGATCGCTTGATTTGTTACCATTTAGTGAGTTATAGATGTAATTGATGTCTTGATTAGCGTCAGTAAAACGCATGCGCGTAGAAGGATTTGGACCGGTTACATCACTGAGCCCAT
>QXZO01000164.1:2354-3833 GCA_009886305.1 Betaproteobacteria bacterium | reverse complement strand
ACCTCTCCCTCAGAGATATCGTTTGTTGCGTCCGCCATAATTCTAAATACGCGGCTCTCACCAACATCCACCATGATTTGAAAAGCTCTTGAATAGAGGAAATCCCCGACCAACACAGCCGCGGCATTTCCAAAACGCTCATTTGCAGTTTGCAATCCCCGCCGAACAGCGGAGCTATCCACTACGTCGTCGTGTAATAAAGTCGCCGTATGAACAAACTCAATTGCTGCAGCCAACTGCACGGCACGACGGTGCTCATACCCCAGACTATTTGCTGCCAACAACAGCAAAATCGGCCTTAGCCTTTTACCGCCACTATCGATGGTATACCTTGCCACCTCGCCTACGAGAGGCACCTGGGAGACCAGTTGAGCCGCAATCTCCTCATTGAGTCGTGAAAGCAGTTCGTTTGTAATTGTAGTTGAAGCCTTCATAATCTACAGGGTCCGCGTATTATTCAAGACCTTATTGAGATACCTTTTATCGATTCGATGATGTTATGGACCACTCAGGCGGGTGTCAAATAAGTTTACGAATTATTGCGCCATACAGTGAAATCCTGTAAGCTATGCTCCTTTTTTAGTATGAAATAACGGTTAAAAGCCGATCGAACCTGGGATAAAATAAAGCCATGTATGCTGTGATTAAAACTGGTGGGAAACAATATAAAGTTGCTACCGGAGAGAAATTAAAAATTGAATCTTTGGGCGTAGAGGTTGGAGAACAAGTCACTCTGGACCAAGTTCTTATGGTTGTAGATGGTGCTGATGTGTCAATTGGATCACCCACCGTCGCGGGCGCCACCGTTGAGGCAACGGTTTTGAGCCATGGCCGCGGCAAAAAAGTGAAAATATTTAAGCTTCGTAGGCGTAAACACTACAAGCGGCAGCAAGGGCATCGACAAAACTTCACAGAAGTTGTCATTGGAAATATAACAAGCTAGACGTCCTACATTTTTGAGTATTGAAAGGTAATTAATTTATGGCACATAAAAAAGCTGGCGGCAGCTCTAGAAATGGTCGCGATTCAAATGCAAAGCGACTCGGCGTTAAACGATTTGGCGGAGAATTAATATCTGCGGGCAGCATTATCATTCGTCAACGCGGCACTCAGGTGCATCCCGGTGACAATGTCGGCATGGGTCGGGATCATACACTGTTCGCAAAAATAAATGGCCATGTATTGTTTGGAAAAACAGGACGACTAAATAAGAAGATTGTTAGTATTGTCCCAGCTTAGGGTGAAACTAATCCAAGAAAACCCTGCCTGCTAGGCGGGGTTTTTTTTTACCTAACCAATATAAGATAAAAAATGAAATTTGTTGATGAAGCCAAGATAGACCTGCACGCTGGTAAAGGTGGCGATGGCGTTGCGGCTTTCAGGCGAGAAAAATTTGTCCCAAAGGGAGGGCCGAGTGGTGGAGATGGCGGCCGCGGGGGATCGATTTTTATTCGAGCCTCGAGGGATATCAATACGCTT
>QXZO01000164.1:0-2344 GCA_009886305.1 Betaproteobacteria bacterium | reverse complement strand
GCTTTTAGAATATCGATACAAACGAATATTTCGTGCCAAAAATGGTGGGAACGGACAAGGGAAAGATTGTTACGGAAAATCAGGCGAGGATCTATTCCTGGAAGTACCAATGGGAACGATTGTCTACGATGAAAGCGATAACTCAGTCATTTTTGACTTAAGTCAAGATGGCCAAACAGAACAGCTATGCAAAGGCGGGAAAGGTGGCTTGGGTAACATTCATTTCAAGTCGAGTATAAATCGCGCCCCAAGACAGTTTACTTATGGGGAAATTGGTGAGAGCAAAAGTATCCGAATGGAGCTTAGCGTGTTAGCTGATGTAGGTTTATTAGGCTTCCCAAACGCTGGGAAATCAACCTTAATAAGCGCGGTATCGGCTGCAAAACCAAAAATTGCGGACTATCCATTTACAACACTTCACCCTCATTTAGGAGTGGTACGTTCAGGTTTTAAAGGTGGCTTTGTAATCGCAGACATTCCTGGACTAATAGCAGGAGCGTCGGATGGTGCCGGATTGGGTCATCAATTTCTCAAGCATTTGCAACGAACAAAGATACTCGTGCATGTCATAGACGTCGGCACTGAATATCCAGATACTAAATCCATTGCACAAGGTGCTCATGAAATTTGCCAGGAATTACAGAAATACGATGAATCACTATTCAAAAAACCCCGGTGGGTTGCTTTAAACAAAATAGATTTAATCCCCGAGGAAGAGCGAGTAGCATTTTTTGAAGAAATATCTGCGGCTCTTAAAAAGGGGGTCGCGAGCAGTGAGCAAATTTTTCCTATATCTTCCATCACGTCGAACGGCACAACCGCATTGATCAATGGCATCATGGAATATATGAGTAAACTCGAGGAAGCCGAAAAGAGCTAGATAAAACTTCAAGCCCAAAAATGAAGATATGAGTACCGAGAAAAACCTTATCAAACGAATCATCGTAAAAATTGGTAGCAGTCTAATCACAGGCAATGGCCAGGGACTAGATTTAACCGCTCTTGAGGAGTGGACGCGGCAAGTATCTGAAATTAAACAACAGAGATGTGAGGTGATCCTTGTATCTAGTGGTGCAGTCGCCGAGGGTATGCTTCGGTTAGGATGGAATAAACGACCCTCAATGATTCATGATCTGCAAGCCGCTGCTGCCGTCGGACAAATGGGTTTAATTCGAGCCTATGAAGACGCATTTCAGAATTTAGGTCTTCACACGGCTCAAATTCTGCTCACTCACGATGACTTAAGTAATAGAACACGATACTTGAATGCTCGATCAACACTTCGCACACTCATCGATATGAATATTGTGCCCATCGTGAATGAAAATGACTCAATAGCAACGGATGAAATTAAATTTGGAGACAACGACACTTTAGCCGCATTAGTCGCCAATTTAGTAGAAGCCGATACCCTTATTATCCTTACGGATCAAGACGGACTCTTCACCGGAGACCCTAGAGCATCCTCTGATGTTGTGAAGGTTGATATCGCGGAAGCAGGGGATCCGTTGTTAGAAAAAATGGCAACCAGTAATGGTTCTACATTTGGCAGCGGCGGTATGCTCACCAAACTACGCGCGGCAAAACGGGCCGCTCGAAGTGGCACACACACGGTCATAGCTAATGGCAAGAAAACAGACGTCTTACTTAGAATTTTAGCTGGAGAAAACGTCGGCACTAGACTAAAAACATCTAAGCCAGTTATGACCGCAAGAAAACAATGGCTTAGTAATCATTTGAAAGTTCGAGGATCGATAACCCTGGATGAGGGTGCGATACGCGCCATAAGTCTTAATCATAAAAGTTTGCTACCTATAGGCGTTATTGCAGTAGAAGGGGATTTCGGCCGAGGAGATGTAGTAACATGCACTAACAAAGACGGAGATATCATTGCCTATGGACTGATCAATTACAATTCCGAGGAGACCCATCAAATCAAAGGGATGTCCTCCGAAAGAATAGAAAAAACTCTTGGATACGTAGAGGATTTAGAGCTGATTAGTAGAGATAATTTGGCGCTAGAGGACTAATCAGAAATGACACTAGTGAGTGAACTCCCTCTCTCTCAAACCCCCAGGTTTGTTCATTTTTCCTCTCTTAAGAAGCGCCTTTAAACCTTTTTCATCCAGATAATTCAATGTTCCATTACAAATATAATACTCCATTAAATCGCTTCTATAGCTATTCGGCGTTTTAGGATTAATTGCTCTCCAACTTGCCCTCTTAGCCGGTATCCATGCGTCATCGAACGCCCAGCGTGAGGCATAGAGCTTATATTCTCCAGTTTTACACCTAAAACCTTCATACGTAATATTTTCACTACCCTTAGGGGAAACTGCGAGCA
>QXZO01000163.1 GCA_009886305.1 Betaproteobacteria bacterium | reverse complement strand
CGCTTTTTATAAATGGCATGACGGTTGGCGTAGTCATATTTCAAACTGCTATAGTCGCGCCCTCGGTTTTCACCGTTCTTTCTGGCTCTGATAGCTCAGTATTTCTTCGAACTGTGTTCCCTAAATTTTTTATCCTGTTGGGAGCGCTTGGTGTAGTGGCTAACATTGTGGCAATTATGACTCAAGATGAAAAATCCATAATCATATCTGGCGCCACGGTTGCTTTAGCTGTTTTTGCGTACCTGCTTATCCCAATGACCAATAAAAGCCGCGACGAAGGTCGTGAGAAGGCTTTCAAACGATTACACTTGGCCAGTGTGCTTTTGACTGTTGGTA
Organism: Betaproteobacteria bacterium; assembly: GCA_009886305.1. GTDB lineage: Bacteria > Pseudomonadota > Gammaproteobacteria > Burkholderiales > Eutrophovitaceae > Eutrophovita. The sequence goes on along the minus strand of QXZO01000163.1, from coordinate 2,247 downwards.
TTCTCTTTTTAAATATCGGTGGTTTGGTGCTTTAGAGCCTCGATAATTTGTTGTCCAACACCTTCCGTAAGTTCTGATGGAAATTAAAGTTAATTTTCTGGATAAGCTTCGTCTTGAGGCAAAGTTTGACGATTTTACAGTCGTAACTGACCAACCTATTCGTTACAAAGGCGATGGATCGGCGCCAAGCCCTTTTGATTATTTCCTGGTTTCTTCAGCGTTGTGCGCAGGTTATTTTGTAAAGCTTTATTGCGATACTCGTAATATTTCAACTGACAACATTTATCTCTCACAAAATAACCTCATTGATCCTGAAAACCGCTATAAGCAGAGCTTTAAAATCCAAGTTGAACTGCCACCTGACATTGCAGAGGTGGACCGGCGAGGTATATTACGTGCCATTGAGCGTTGTAGTGTTAAGAAAGTAATACAAGAGGTCCCTGATTTTATTATCGAAGAAGTTGACCAACCGGGCGCTGATAGTCAACTATTGCTCGGTTTATGCTCTTCATCTAAAAAGAGTACATATATTTCAGGTAAAGATCTTCCGGTCGAGCAAACAATTGAAAATATGTCGACGGCTCTATCTGATTTAGGCATTAAGATTGAAATTGCCTCATGGCGTAATATCGTACCCAATGTTTGGTCTTTGCATATCCGTGATGCTGATTCACCGATGTGTTTCACTAACGGTAAGGGAACAACAAAAGAAAGTGCCTTAGCATCAGCCCTTGGGGAGTATATCGAGAGACTTGCCAACAACCATTTCTATGCTGAATATTTTTGGGGCGAGAGCGTTAGCAATCTAGAATTTGTGCATTACCCAAACGAGCGCTGGTCCAAGCCTCCGACCGAAGATATGGTGCCATCGGATATTCTTGATGATCATTGTTTAGCGGTTTATGATGCGGCTGGAGATTTGCGCAGTAAGCACTTGATTGACGTCAACTCAGGTAATACGTCTAGAGGTATTTGTTCAATTCCATTTGTCCGACGATCGGACGGAGATGAGGTGCACTTTCCTGTTAACTTAATCGAGAACTTATACGCGAGTAATGGCATGAGCGCAGGCAACACACTTGCCGAGGCTCAAGTGCAGGCCCTATCGGAAATTTTCGAACGAGCCGTTAAACGAGACATTCTAGAGAATGAAATTACATTGCCCGATGTCCCCAATGAGGTGTTGGAAAAGTATCCTAATATTGTTGCAGGAATACGAGATTTAGAGTCAAAAGGGTTTCCGATTTTGGTAAAAGACGCTTCTTTAGGAGGTGTTTATCCGGTGATGTGTGTAACTTTGATGAACCCTCGTACCGGTGGGGTCTATGCTTCTTTTGGTGCACATCCTAGTTTTCAAGTAGCCCTGGAGCGCAGTCTCACCGAATTACTTCAAGGACGGAGTTTTGAGGGTTTAAATGATTTGCCTAGACCTACTTTCAATAGTCATGCCCTGACTGAACCAAATAATTTTGTTGAGCATTTTATTGATTCAAGTGGAGTGGTCTCCTGGCGATTTTTTAGTGACAAGGCAAACCATCAGTTTGTAGAGTGGGATTTTTCCAGTAATGCTGATGACGCAACTTCGACCGAGGCGCAAATATTATTCGATATCCTCAGTAGTAAGGATTTGGAAGTCTATTCGGCTACATATGATCGGCTTGGCGCCATTGCTTGCAGAATCCTAGTTCCTGGGTACTCCGAGATCTATCCACTTGAGGAGTTAATTTGGAATAACACGAACGAAGCGTTGATATTTCGCTCTGACATTTTAAATGTCCATTCTTTGAGTGATTCGAGTTTAAAAATTTTGCTAGAGCGCTTGTCTAGTAATGAGGTTGATGAGTACTCATATGTTTCTAGGTTAATTGGCGTAGCGTTTGATGACAATACCGTTTGGGGGCAGTTAACTGTACTAGAGTTAAAGCTCCTCATTCATTTGGCGCTTGGGCAGCTTGAGGATTCACGCGAAATGGTTGGTGCTTTGCTTCAATACAACGATAATACCGCTGATCGAGGGCTGTTTTTTCAAGCGCTAAATTCAGTTCTAGAGGTAATGCTCCGTGAAGATCTAGATTTGGATGACTATGTTAATAATTTTTGTCGTATGTTTGGCCGCAATTGTATGGATGCCGTTACTGGCTCAATCGATGGTGACGTTAGGTTTTTTGGGTTAACAGTGACAAATATGAACCTGAAGGGCCTTGATAGGCATCATCGTTTGATGAATAGTTTTGAAAAATTACACAA
>QXZO01000162.1:14326-17807 GCA_009886305.1 Betaproteobacteria bacterium | reverse complement strand
CGGTGGGCGCTTCTACATGGGCATCTGGTAACCAAGTATGAACCGGCCACATAGGAATCTTGACCGCAAACGCGGCAAAGAGCGCAAGGAATATCATTACTTGAGCACTTTGTGGAATCGAAGTTGCATAAAAATCTGAAATTGAAAAACTACCACCACTAACCCTGTATAGGTAGATTAGTGCCACCAGCGTTAACAGTGATCCCGCGAGCGTGTACAGAAAAAATTTAACTGCTGCATAAACGCGATTAGGCCCGCCCCATACACCGATAATAAGAAACATTGGAATGAGAGTGGCTTCAAAAAAGACATAAAACAACATTGCATCAAGCGAACAAAAGACCCCATTTATCATGCCGGATAGAATTAAGAACGCAGCGTAATAGTGTGACACTCTCTTTGTAATAACTTCCCAACCAGCAACAACAACGAATATTGTAGTGACCACATTCAGCAGAATTAGAATCAGCGATACCCCATCTATACCGAGATGGTAGTTAATGTTAAATGTGTCGATCCAAGGAGAAAACTCGACAAATTGAAATGCAGGTTCCGAACGATCGAACTGCAGCCACAGTGGAATCACAACCAACGCTCCAAGGACAGAACCCACTAGAGATAGCCACTTAGAAATACGCTCTCGGCCATTGCCCCCAACAAACAGTACAAGGATACCGAAGACTATAGGCAGCCAAACTATGAGAGACAGTGAACCAATAGCGTTAGTCAACATATTTTATTTTTATTTTCCGAAGAGCCAGATTGTCACTAGGGCAAATGCTCCTAATATCATCACAAAAGCATAATGAGATACGAAACCCGTTTGCATGCGGCGCAGTAAAACTCCCGTCTTACCCACTAGCTTCGCTGACCCATTAACTAACAGACCATCAATGATTTTCTGATCACCCAGACGCCACAGTAAGCCACCTAGTGATCTTGACCCCAAAGCAAAACACCATTCATTTATCTTATCCAGAAAGTACTTCTCTTCAAGTAGTCGCGTGATAGGCGCAAAGACTGAAAGTTTAGCTCGCGTCCTTGGAGAATAGAGAAAAATAAACCAAGCTACGAATACTCCAGCCAGTGCTAACCAGAAAGGTAGTGTTTGGAATCCGTGCAGTCCCATCGCTAACCAACCATGGAAATGCTCTCCAAATTGCGCGACAACGTCATGAGAACTTAAAACAAATATAACGTCATCAAAGTAACCGCCAAAAAGAATAGACTCGATGGAGATTGCCCCGCTAACAAGCGAAAGAATCGCTAAAAAGACCAAAGGCATCCAAACAACCATTGGTGATTCGTGTGGCTCATGGTGTTGGTGCCCGGCGTGTTTGTGCTGTCCCGTGCCACCTCGGTATTCGCCTTCAAATACCAAAAAATACATCCGAAAACTATAAAGTGCAGTAATGAAAACACCGATCAGAACTGCAGCATATGCAAACCCTGAGCCTGGAATAGTGGACAAATGAACGGTCTCAATAATGCTATCTTTCGAATAAAAGCCTGAAAGGAAGGGAAATCCGATTAGTGCCAATGATCCAATTAAAGACACCAACCAAGTAATGGGCATTTTACGTCTGAGACCGCCCATGTATCGCATATCTTGTTGATGATGCATTCCGATAATCACGGAGCCCGCCGCGAGAAAGAGTAAGGCCTTAAAAAAAGCATGCGTCATCAAATGAAACATTGCAGCGGAATACGCAGAAACGCCTAGAGCGACAGTCATATATCCCAGTTGTGACAATGTTGAATATGCGACCACCCGTTTGATATCGTTTTGAACCAAACCAAGAAGACCCATAAAGAGCGCAGTGATAGATCCGATGATTAACACAAAAGAGAGGGCGGCTTCTGAGTACTCGAACAAAGGAGACGTTCTTGCGACCATGAATATACCCGCTGTCACCATCGTTGCCGCGTGAATTAATGCAGAAATTGGAGTTGGGCCTTCCATAGAATCAGGCAGCCAGACATGGAGCGGAAACTGGGCCGATTTACCCATCGCTCCGACAAATAAACAAATACAAATAACCGTGACCAGAGACCATCCAACCCCATCAAATAACTCGATTTGTTGAGTGGCTAAATTTTCACTTTGAGCAAATACGTCAGCATAATCGAGACTTCCTGCGTGATGCAGCACTAATGCGATCCCTAGTAGAAATCCGAAGTCGCCTACACGGTTAACAAGAAATGCTTTGAGGTTTGCGTAAATTGCAGAATCTTTCTTATACCAAAAGCCAATAAGCAAGTAGGAAACCAACCCAACCGCCTCCCAACCAAAAAATAACTGGAGGAAATTGTTGCTCATAACCAACATGAGCATGGCAAATGTAAATAGGGATATGTAGCTGAAGAACCTCTGATAGCCAGGGTCTTCTTTCATGTATCCAATGGTGTATATGTGCACCATCAATGACACGCTTGTGACAACAACCATCATAAGCGCGGACAAACGATCAATCAAAAATCCAACTTCAAAACCTACATCACCAATAATCGCCCAAGTATAAACAGTGCCATTAAAAACATGACCGCCTAAAACGTCTCTGAAAATTATTAATGAGGAGACCAAAGAGACAGTAACACCTAGTATCGTTACGATGTGGGAACCAGAACGACCAATCTGTCTTCCAAAAAATCCAGCCAATAACGCGCCAAAGAGAGGAGAAAGTGCCGCCAAGAGATATAAATTCATGCTTGTCATATGCCCATTAGCCTCTCATCTCGCCAATGTCATCCACGTTAATTGTTTTCAGGTTTCTAAATAAAACCACCAAAATAGCAAGTCCAATAGCCGCCTCAGCAGCGGCTACAGTTAATATAAAAAAGACAAAAATTTGACCCGACAGGTCACCCAAAAAGTGCGAGAAAGCTACAAAATTAATATTGACGGCCAGTAACATCAACTCGATCGACATGAGGATGATAATGATATTTTTGCGATTCAAAAATATACCGGCGATACTGATAGAAAAAAGAATGGCGGCTAAGACCAAGTAGTGTGACAAAGTAATCACGAAGGGTCCTCTCTGCGTTCACCTTCAGTTGGCATTGACACAATTTTCAATCGATTCTCTTTGCTCGCTGAGAACTGATCATTGGTGCTCACGAATTTCATGTCCTTACGACGCCTGAGGGTTAAAGCGATAGCCGCTACAATTGCTACAAGCAAAATTACCGCTGCCAGCTCGAAAGCATATAAATACTCTGTGTATAACAAGCGTCCTAATTGAAGCGTATTACCCTCGCTCGTAATCGATGCCGGAACTTCCAAAGGTTTATTAAAAACCACCCGCCCTCCGATCAAGACAATCAACTCAGTGAGAAATATTCCAGATACAACTAGTGCTGGTAACAAATAATTCCAGTAGCCCTCTCTCATTCGATTTAAATTAATGTCCAACATCATCACAACAAAGAGAAAAAGAACCATAACCGCACCGACATAAACCAATATGAGGGAAATAGC
>QXZO01000162.1:0-14316 GCA_009886305.1 Betaproteobacteria bacterium | reverse complement strand
TCTGCTGCCGTAAAAAATGCGAGAACCAAAGACAGAGATGCATGGACTGGGTTTCTGGAAAAGATGACGCTCAACGCAGCACCAATCAGCACTGCGGCAAACAAATAGAAAGACAAGTTTTCAAAATTCATTGCGTTTATATTTAATTTTTATTAGTCAAAGGATATCTATCTATATTTCGCATCGGACTCTCGGTCCTCTGCGATTTTATCCTCATAACGATCACCGACCGCTAGCAACATTTCCTTCGTGTAAACCAGATCCCCTCTTTGCTCACCGTGGTACTCAAAAACTCTGGTCTCTACAATTGAATCTACAGGACACGACTCTTCACAAAAGCCGCAAAAAATACATTTTGTAAGATCGATATCATAACGAGTTGTTCTTCTACTCCCGTCATCACGTTGCTCAGACTCAATAGTAATTGCTAGCGCGGGGCATACTGCCTCACACAATTTACAACCAATACAACGCTCTTCTCCATTTGGATAACGTCTCAAAGCATGAAGACCACGAAACCTTGAACTTTGAGGTGTTTTTTCCTCTGGAAACTGAACCGTTATTTTTGGTGCAAAAAAATATTTTAGTGTGAGCATCAAACCCTTACGCAATTCAGTAAGTAAAAACGTCTTTGATGCATCACGAATAAATCCAAACATGTTTATTGATCCCTATCTGCAAAAATCACCAAGGCCACCAGTCCATTCTCATCAGTACGCCAATGAGAACTAGCCATACAATAGTTACTGGGATGAACACTTTCCATCCTAGACGCATAATCTGATCGTAGCGGTAGCGAGGAAATGTCGCACGAAACCATAAAAAGAAAAAGAGCATAAACGCAACTTTAGCCGCCAACCATCCAAAACCGTCTGGAATTCCTGGTATCGGCGACAGCCACCCACCTAAAAACATGAGTGAGGCAAGCGCCGCGATTAAAATCATGTTGGCGTATTCGGCCAAGAAAAAGACTGCAAAAGTAGTGCCCGAATACTCAACATGGAACCCAGCGACGATCTCGGATTCACCCTCAGCGACGTCGAATGGTGCTCGATTCGTTTCGGCGACACCCGATATGAAGTACACAACAAACATCGGGAACAACGGTATTAAATTCCAACCCAACAAACCTAAACTGGTGCGTTGCGTTTCGACGATAGTGGTTAAATTTAAACTACCAGACATCATCAGCACACAAACTAACGCAAAACCCATAGCAATTTCATAAGCAACGATTTGCGCTCCGCTTCTCATCGCGCCGATCAGAGCGTATTTTGAGTTAGAGGCCCAACCAGCAACAATCACACCATAAACCCCCATCGAGGTTATCGCCAACACATAAAGGAGTCCCGCATCAATATTCGATAAAACCAGACCGTCAGCAAAAGGCATTACCGCCCAGGCCGCTAATGCAGGCATTAACGACAACATAGGCGCAATAACAAAAAGAAACTTATTTGCCCCAGTCGGAATAATAATTTCTTTTGTTAGGAGTTTTAACACGTCAGCAAACGGTTGCAACAGCCCCTTTGGGCCGACACGATTAGGGCCTAACCGCAATTGAATGTATCCAATCACTTTTCTCTCAGCGAGAGTTAGATACGCCACACATAGGGTCACCGGTATAAGGATTGCCAAAACCTTTATTAACGTCCAACTAAAATACGCTAACTGGTCTCCAAGATAGGGCGTTAAAAAATCAATAATCACGCTGGCTCACCAACTGACTGAAGTTTAGTGACGCGCACGCTACCAGTGACACCCCCAATAACCTTAGATGCTCTGCTATTCATTGAAACACGCACCACAGAATGCATCAGGTTCGAGTCAATTCGAGCAGGCAAATCAAAATGATTCCCTCCCTGCTGAACTCGCACAACATCTTGATCTGATATCTCAAGCTCGCTAGACAAAGCCAAACTCACCCACACACAGTCAACCATTGCATCTTGAGTTAATTGCAGCGCTGGTGCCCGTCTGACAATAGAATCCCCACTGTACATTGGAACATCTGACAGCCGTTCAATCCCATCCTGAGCATTACCGGCCAGGTACATTTGCATTACAGATAGATCTGGCTTAGTTTGTAGTTTGGCAGGCAATCGGTCCAGATGACCTTTCAATTCAGCACGAACGTCTTCGATTGACTGGTATTCAAAGTCTGTAAAACCAACCAACTTTCCAAGAGCTGCCAGGAGTCTCCACGCTGGTCGGCTGAGCCCCTTTGTCGGAGCGACAGGTCCAAAAGATTGAGGAACTCCTTCGAAATTAATGAAGGTACCAGCCGTTTCTGAAAACGGACTAACTGGCAACATGACTGTCGCATATTCACATACCTCGCTCTTGAAGGCGTTTAGAGCGACGACCAACTGCGCCGACTTCAATGCCTCAGCGGCAAGACCCGGCATACAAGAATCCTCACCCATTTCCGCATGCAGCAAGAAATACGCATCTAACGGAGTAGCGATCATCTCACCGGCATTAAGCCCATCCGAGCCAGGTAAGCTATTAACAATTTCCGCACCCAGCGAGTTAGCGCCCTCGGAGAGAAGACCTACTTTTGCATCAACTAATTGTCCAAGCTGGTGGCTTAACCGTTCTATCTTTGACCGGTCCGGATGATTTCGACATAGGGCTCCAACTAGAATCAGTTTCTGATTCCCAGATACAAGTAACTCCGCAATATGGTTCGCGTCATTCCCAACCATACGGTCGTTTAGCTCCGATGGCACCTCAAGACCGAGCAAACTATTAACAGCTTTTACAACCTGACACATGAGTTCCGTTATATGACTCGGCGCTACTAAATAATCCTTTGCAGTTGGAACCAACGAATCACTATTCATTGAGTTGATAAATGCGAGAGACGCACCATTTTTCTTAACTGCTTGTCTTATTCTATGTGCGAGTAGCGGTTGCTCTTTTCGTATATTAGAACCAATAACCAATATACGATCTAGTTGCTCAATGTCTTCAATACCCATTCCCAACCATGGCATATGGCCATCTGGAGAAGCCTCATGATCAGTTTGTCTCAATCGATAATCGATATTTTCCGAACCTAACGCTCGAATAAACTTTTGAAATAAATAAAACTCTTCAGTCGTCGCCTGTGGTACTGCAAATGCACCGATCCTCTCTGGCTTTATATTTGACGAAGCTAATTTCTCTTTAATATGATCTAGAGCAATAGCCCAATCAACCTCTTCCCACCTACCATCGGTTTTTATCATAGGCGAAAGTAACCGATCTGAAGCATTAAGGCCCTCGTACGAGAATCGATCTCGATCGGAAATCCAACACTCATTAATCTCAGCGTTTTCATAAGGGACAACCCTAATGACCGTATCCCCTTTAATCTGAGCGGTTAAGTTCGAACCTAGCGCATCATGCGGACTGACAGTCTTACGTCTAGCAAGCTCCCACGTGCGTGCCGCATATCTGAAGGGTTTGGAGGTTAACGCTCCCACAGGACAAACATCAATCATGTTGCCAGACAACTCAGACTCCACCGTAGAGCCAACGAACGACATAATTTCTGAATGTTCTCCGCGACCAGCCATACCGAGCTCCATGACACCCGCAATTTCCTGACCAAATCGAACACATCGAGTGCAGTGAATACAACGAGACATCTCGGAAGCGGATACTAGGGGACCTAACTCCTTCGTGCTTACGATCCGCTTCGCCTCATTGAATCGCGAACCTGACCCTCCGTAACCAACTGCTAAATCTTGCAATTGGCACTCCCCCCCTTGATCACATATTGGACAATCCAGAGGATGATTAATGAGCAAAAACTCCATTACCCCCTTTTGAGCATTTTTAGCTTGCTCTGACCGAGTGTGTACCTTCATATCTTGTGTGGCGGGCGTTGCGCAGGCAGGCAGGGGTTTAGGAGCTTTTTCAACCTCAACTAAACACATGCGACAGTTCGCAGCAATAGACAATTTCTTGTGATAACAAAAATGCGGGACGTGGACGCCAAGCTTGTTTGCTGCGTCCATTACCGTGCTGCCATTCTCTACCTCAACAAGTTTACCATCGACCTCAAGGGTAATCATACCGATTCCACCTGACTTTTCTTATTTTTGATAAGGTACTCAAACTCAGGGCGGAAATGCTCTATGAAACTCTTAACTGGCAGGGCTGCCGCATCGCCCAGAGCACAGATAGTCCTACCCCCAATGTTGTCCGACAGAGACAAGAGCTTATCGATATCTCCGTCCTCTCCTGTTCCATTTTGAATACGCTTGACCAACCTATATAGCCATCCTGTCCCCTCTCGACATGGCGTACATTGCCCGCAAGATTCTTCATGATAAAAGTATGATAAACGCAATAAACAACGAACCATACAACGCGTCTCATCCATCACAATGACTGCTCCAGAACCAAGCATAGATCCAGCTTTTACTATCGAGTCATAGTCCATATCTGTAGCCATCATCACTTTGGCTGGGAGAACGGGCATTGAGGAGCCCCCTGGTATCACTGCCTTAAGACGATTACCATCGCGCATACCTCCCGCCATCTGCAACAGATCAGCAAACGGAGTCCCCAGGCGAACCTCGTAATTACCTGGTTTTACAACATCACCTGAGACGGAAAAAATTTTTGTGCCGCCATTATTCGGCTTACCTAAAGACAAGTATGCGTCGGCACCCTCAAGTATCAAGGAGGGCACTGCGGCAAACGTCTCGGTGTTATTTATCGTGGTGGGACATCCATAAAGGCCATAAGATGCCGGAAATGGTGGCTTGAATCGCGGCTGCCCTTTCTTACCCTCTATTGACTCGAGTAGTGCAGTTTCTTCTCCACAAATATAAGCGCCAAAACCATGATGTGCATGTAAGTCGAATGCGAACTGCGACCCCAGTATCTGTCCCCCGAGATAACCCGCGGACCGCGCTTCCTCCAAAGCTTCCTCAAAGCGCTCATAAACTTCCCAAATTTCCCCATGTATATAATTGTATCCGACGGAAGCTCCAATCGCATAAGCAGCAATTGCCATACCCTCGATCACGATATGTGGGTTATACCTTAGGAGATCACGGTCTTTAAATGTTCCGGGTTCACCCTCATCCGAATTACACACCACATACTTTTGACCATCGCCCTTTGGCATAAAACTCCATTTGAGCCCTGTCGGGAACCCAGCTCCACCTCGGCCGCGAAGTGCTGACTTTTTAACTTCAGCAATTACATCCTCCGGAGACATCCCCTCAACAAGAATCTTTCTGAGCGCTTTGTAGCCACCTCTTTTCTCATATTCTGAGAGATTCCAATTGAGCCCATCGACACCCTTCATAATCACAGCATCCGGACCGTAGCTGTTAACAGGAAACGGGATTTTTGACGTAATCATCTTGCTTTCAACTCCTCTAACAACGAATCTACGACCTCCACACCTATTTTTCCTCGCATCTCTCTATCATTAATAATGACTACCGGAGCGTCTCCGCATGCACCCATGCACTCAGCCTCCTTTAAAGTCACGGAGCCATCCAGCGCAGTTTGATTAAAGTCAATACCGAGCTTGGCTTTCAACTGGTCCACTGTTTTGTTGGCACCTTGCAATGCACATGGCAGGTTAGTACAAATTGCCAATTTTGATCGCCCTGGCTTTTCTAAGTTGTACATGCCATAAAAGGTCGCCACCTCCCAGACCGCGATCGGTCGCATATCAAGATAACCTGCAATATCTTCTACAACTGACTCGGAAACCCATCCAACTTCATTCTGGGCTATCGCCAATGCAGCCATCACAGCTGATGACCTACGCTCTAAAGGATATTTCGCTAACTCTTTGTCAATTTTCTGATAGGCGTTCGCGGTTAAAAGTCTTCCATCACTCATCGGTCAATCTCCCCAAACACAACATCCTGAGTTCCAATTATAGCTACCAAGTCAGCGATCATATGTCCTCGAGTCATTTCGTCAATTGCCGACAAATGAGCGAATCCTGGTGCCCTAATTTTTAATCGATATGGCTTGTTCGCTCCATCGGACACTAAATAAATCCCGAATTCTCCCTTGGGCGCTTCGACCGCACAGTAAGCCTCCCCGGGCGGAACATGCATCCCCTCCGTAAATAACTTAAAGTGATGAATAAGATCCTCCATATTCACTTTCATGTCTTCTCGCGAAGGTGGTGCGACTTTGGTATTCCCTGTAATGACAGGTCCTGGATTAGCTCTCAACCAATCAATACATTGTTTGATGATACGATTTGACTGTCGCATCTCTTCAATTCGCACCAAATAACGATCGTAACAATCTCCGTTCGTTCCAACCGGAACGTCGAAATCTACTAGGTCATAAGCGTCATAAGGTTGTTTTTTTCGTAAATCCCAGGCAACGCCCGAGCCACGAATCATCGGTCCGGTGAATCCTAAAGCCGCAGCCCTCTCTGGGGAAACCACACCAATACCGACAGTTCGCTGTTTCCAAATACGATTATCCGTCAACAGCGTTTCGTATTCATCAACTTTACTCGGGAAGTGACTCGTAAAATGCTCAATAAAATCGAGCAAAGAGCCCTGCCGATTTTCATTCAAACGATTAATTGCTTTTTGATTACGAAACTTTGACGCTTCGTATTGAGGCATAAAATCTGGCAAATCTCGATAGACGCCACCAGGTCTATAGTAAGCTGAGTGTAAACGTGCTCCAGAAACGGCCTCATAGCAATCCATGAGATCTTCACGCTCCCGGAAGCAATAAAGAAAAACCGTCATCGCCCCAACATCAAGTGCATGCGCACCAAGCCACAACAAGTGGTTCAGTATCCGGGTAATCTCGTCGAACATAACTCGAATGTATTGGGCGCGAATCGGGACATCAACACCCAACAGCTTCTCTATGGCCATAACGTAAGCGTGCTCATTACACATCATAGAAACGTAATCTAATCGATCCATGTAAGGAACCGACTGCAAGAATGTTTTGTGTTCGGCTAACTTTTCCGTTCCTCGATGAAGCAAGCCAATATGTGGGTCAATTCGCTCAATGACCTCCCCATCTAGCTCAAGGACTAACCGAAGGACTCCATGCGCAGCAGGATGCTGTGGCCCGAAGTTCATCGTGTAATTTTTGATTTCAGCCATCTGTCAGCGTGCCAGAAGAAAATATCGATTGAAAGAGCTAAACATCACCATAGGAGTCCTCCCTGATAACTCTAGGAACAACCTCACGGGGCTCAATCGTTACTGGCTGATATATCACTCGTTTCTCTATCGGGTCATACCGCATCTCGACATGCCCTGACAGCGGAAAATCCTTTCTGAGCGGATGTCCAACAAATCCATAATCAGTTAATAAACGTCTCAAGTCAGGATGACCATCAAAAACGATCCCATACAAGTCAAACGTTTCGCGCTCGAACCAATTAGCGCCAGGCCAAATATCTACTACAGAAGGAACAGCAGGCTGCTCATCATCCTCGCAATAAGCTCGAATCCTGACGCGATGATTTAAATCGGTTGAAAGCAAATGATAAACAACCGCAAATCGTTTGTATGATTGATTTTTATCCGGATAGTCAGCGTAGTCCACACCGCATACATCTATCAGCATATTGAAATTAAGCTCAGTTGCATCGCGCAACTTAACCATGACCCCAGGGAGGCCCGATGCCTCCAAGGTTAAAGTCACTTCGTCGAGATCGCAACAAATTAGCGCGTCCGTAACTTTCAGACTAGCCTTTAAAGACTCGACCAAACTTTCATTCACTTGATTCACTTAAGTCCTTAATATTTAGATACAGCGCAGCTCAACGGGCAATCGTGTTGGTACGCTTAATCTTATTTTGCAGTTGAACGATTCCATACAGTAATGCCTCCGCGGTGGGAGGGCATCCTGGGACATAAACGTCTACCGGAACTATTCGATCACAACCCCGCACCACAGAATACGAGTAGTGATAGTAGCCACCACCATTAGCGCATGAACCCATCGAAATTACCCAGCGAGGCTCAGCCATTTGGTCATAGACCCGCCTTAGCGCTGGCGCCATCTTATTACACAACGTTCCAGCTACAATCATCAGGTCAGATTGACGAGGACTAGGACGAAAAACAACACCAAATCGGTCTAAATCGTAGCGCGAAGCTCCAGCGTGCATCATCTCAACAGCACAGCAAGCTAGGCCAAAAGTCATGGGCCAGAGCGAACCCGTCCGCGTCCAATTCACAACAGCATCAACACTCGTCGTCACAAAACCTTTGTCCTGTATTTCCTCAATAATCATAATCTGTACGACCTAATTAATCCCAATCCAGGGCTCCCTTCTTCCATTCATAAATGAACCCCACAACCAACAAAGCAAGGAAAATCATCATTGCTATGAAACCCGCTAATCCGATTTGATCAAGTGCTATGGCCCATGGAAACAAAAAAGCAATTTCTAGATCAAAAATGATAAATAAAATAGCCACCAGATAGTATCGGACGTCGAATTTTGTTCGCGCATCTTCAAAAGCATCGAAACCACATTCATAAGCGGACAATTTTGCCTCATCAGGATTATGTGATCTGAATGTGCGGCTGAGAATTGCGCCAACCATTGGTAGCACCACACCTACGGCAACGCCGACAATGATAAACAATAATATTGGGAAGTACTCACCTATCATTCAAATATCCTGTACCACATTAAAACATGGCTTACTCATTTGTAAGACCCATATTTCACTATTAGTTCGTGCTCAAGTTAACTGTTTACTCGAACTATCATTTTGGTGCCGACGGCGAGACTCGAACTCGCACGACTTTCGCCACCGCCCCCTCAAGACGGCGTGTCTACCAGTTCCACCACGTCGGCAATTTAAATCCTCAATTAACCACGATTATTTTAAAACTCTACAACCACGCTTACTTAGGGATTTCATCAACTTTTGACCCCGGGCCCTCATCAAGGGATGGCTCTGATCCCTCTAAATCACCCGAGGAGGCAGCTGGCACAGTGATCGTTGTTCCTGACATCACACCAACTGATCGAGTTTTCTCAAACTGGAGGAAACTCAGACTCATACTCGTGATGAAAAAAATAGTTGCAAAAACGGCTGTAACTCGACTCAAAAAGTTAGCTGAACCGCTAGACCCAAACAAGCTCCCTGATGACCCACCACCAAAGGCAGCGCCCATATCCGCACCCTTACCGTGCTGCATTAACACTAGTCCAACTACTCCAAGAGCAGCCAACACGTGTATTACTAAAACAATAAAACTCATAATATTCCGTCAATCATCAAAGTGATGCCGCTCAAGTTGCTAGCCGACAAATTGTCAAAAAATCAATAAGGTTAAGTGAAGCACCACCAATTAACCCACCATCCACGTCTACTTGCCGAAACAATTTCTCAGCATTATCAGGTTTTACACTCCCACCATATAAAATTCTTACCGCCCCAGCAGCCACCTTATCAAGCAAAGCGACTTGTTCTCTAATGTACCCATGTACTTCTTGCGCCTGCGCAGGCGACGCAGTCAGGCCTGTCCCTATCGCCCAGACTGGTTCATAAGCTAAAACTATACGCCCTAAATTCTCTAAACCAATCTGTTCAATTACCGCCTCAAGTTGAGCCGAAATAATTTCGAAGGTCTGCTCTGCCTCTCTTTGTTCAAACGTCTCTCCAACACAAACAATCGGCGTAATATCAACCCCAAGCAGTTTTCTGGCCTTAATCCCTGCTAACTCATTGGATTCAGCATAAAGACTGCGGCGCTCTGAATGCCCAACAAGCCCGTACGAAACTTGAAAATCAGCGAGCATAGTCACCGAAATTTCACCTGTGTAAGCTCCTGCATCGTATTCACTGACATTTTGGACGCCCCAACTTACACTCCCCGACCCCAAGCGCTCCTGCGCTTGTGCGAGATAAATATAGGGCACGCACACCGCCACATCCAGCGTCGACAAACCGTCCGCTCGCGTCAATCCATCTAACAGGGCCTCGTTATCGGATAGAGATCCGTTCATTTTCCAATTACCGACAACAAGTTGCTTACGCTTCATACCTAAAACCACCAAAGTAAAACCGCGTAATTTTACCTTTTTACTGGGTTTCTGGTCAATGTCGAGTATTAAGGAGCCAACGACTCAAAACTCATAATGAGTCGATACTCCCACTAGCCAAACATTACCCAAATCGACCAGTAATATAATCTTCGGTTAGCCGGTGGACGGGACGGGTGAAAATTTTCTTGGTTTCGCCCACTTCCACGAGCTTTCCAAGATGGAAATAAGCGGTCCGATCGGAAACTCGTGCCGCCTGCTGCATGGAGTGAGTAACAATCACGATCGTATACTGTTCACGCAACTCGGAAATAAGTTCCTCTACTTTGGCCGTTGCGATAGGATCGAGCGCCGAGCAAGGCTCGTCCATCAATATTACCTCAGGTCCCACGGCAATAGCCCGAGCAATACACAGCCGCTGTTGCTGACCTCCAGATAAGCTTGTACCAGGCTGATCTAAACGGTCCTTAACTTCACTCCATAACCCTGCTCGCTCCAGCGAACGCTCCACTATCTCGTCAAGCTCTACACTATCTCTGGCCAGCCCGTGAATACGAGGGCCGTAAGCAATATTATCGAAAATCGACTTTGGAAAAGGGTTCGGTTTTTGAAAAACCATACCCACCCTAGCTCTTAAGGAGACCACATCAATTTTAGGGTCGTTTATATCGTCACCGTCAATATTTATCCCTCCCTCCATTCGGCAAATATCGATAGTGTCATTCATTCTGTTAAAACATCGAAGTAACGTTGATTTACCACAACCCGACGGCCCCACAAAAGCAATGACCTCACTCGAACCAACGTCTAGCGTCACATTATCGACCGCTAGCTTTTCCGCGTAGTAAACACTGACATTGCGTGCGGTCATTCTTGGATTCTTAACGTACACCTCACCGACCGTTTCTTCAGGCACCTCTCTATCTTGGAAATCCACTGCTTTAACATCAATCACTTCATCAGTCATATGTTTAATCCGTTTTTTATCATTGCCATCGACGTTCAAGTTTTTTACGAAGGATGATTGCACCAGCGTTCATCGTAATCAAAAAGGCTAGTAGAACAATAATAGCTGCGCTGGTTTTTTGGATGAACATACGCTCCGCAAAATCAGCCCACATAAAAATCTGCACGGGTAGGGCTGTGGCCGGCTCCGTCACACCACCAGGCACATCCACAATAAACGCAACCATCCCTATCATTAACAGTGGCGCCGTCTCCCCTAAAGCCTGAGCCATACCGATAATGGTGCCGGTCAACATGCCTGGCAGGGCCGGCGGAATCACATGGTGCAAGATTGTCTGCATCTTCGATGCCCCAACTCCTAATGCAGCGTCTCGAATACTCGGAGGCACCGCCCTAATAGCCGCGCGAGACGAAATAATGATCGTCGGCAAAGTCATCAACGCTAAAACAATGCCGCCGACGAGCGGAATCGAACGTGGCATCCCAAAAACGATAATGAAAATTGCAAGACCCATAATCCCGAACACAACCGATGGGACCGCAGCCAAATTATTGATATTGATTTCTATAATTTCTGTAATTCTATTTTTAGGTGCGATCTCCTCTAAATACACGGCTGTTGCCACACCCAAGGGAAAGGCAATTAATAAACAGACCCCTAAGGTCCATATAGAGCCCATCAAAGCTCCTTTAATGCCCGCAACCTCAGCATTTCGGGAAGCCGAACCAGTAAAAAGATAATCACTAAATTCATAGGAAATTAGAGAAGCTTGATTTAATCTATCCACAAACTCAATGGTTTGATTGTTGATTCGCCTATCTGACTCCGGCGTTTCTCGAGAAATAAACCCGCGCATAAATGAATCAATATCATCATCCACCGCAAATTTAATCGCAACCTTTTGTCCGAGTAACTCTGGATGTTTTACCGCAAATTCTGTCAGCCGAGTTGGTGAACTTGAGGATAATATCGCACGCGCAGCGCGTTTAGCTTTACGGCCTTCTGGGTTCCCAAGAGCACTCATCAACGAATCATTAACAAGGCCATGAGCATCACCAGCATACAATGAATCAGGGCTCATATCTCCTTGCGGGTCCATCTGATTCTTGTCTAAGGAAACCTCTAACGTGACGTAATGCTGGAACATACCAGGTATGCCTTTAGAGAAAATACCCGTAAACAAAAGCACCAAAAATAGAATCGAGAGTGTTATTGCCGCTATACCTTGATACTGAAAGCGCTGCTCACTCCGCCTACGCTTTTTCAATGAGGCCGCTACACGCAGGGCAGCCTCTTGAGCACTCAGTGGGCCGCTCTCTGTTGATCTAGTCATATTGCTCCCGATATTTCTTAACAATCTGTAGTGCGAAAAAGTTTAGCGCTAAGGTGACAACGATCAAAACCAAAGCTAAGGCAAAAGCAGAGAGTGTTTTAGCAGATTCAAACTCCTGATCACCACTTAATATAGTCACAATTTGTGACGTCACTGTTGTTACGGCATCCAAAGGATTAAAGGATAAGTTTGCGGCTAAACCGGCCGCCATCACCACAATCATTGTTTCACCAATCGCACGGGATACAGCGAGAATAATAGCAGCAACGATTCCGGGTAGGGCAGCTGGTAGCACGACCTGACGGATTGCCTCACTTTTTGTTGATCCTAAACCGTAGGCTGCGTCTCGCAAAGACTGCGGAACCGCATTGATCACATCGTCGGATAACGAAGACACAAATGGAATGATCATAATCCCCATAACAAGCCCCGCTGCTAAGGCAGACTCTGAAGCGACCTCGATACCCAACGAGGACCCAACCGATCTAACAAAAGGAGCAACAGTTAATGCGGCGAAAAACCCATAAACTACGGTTGGAACACCTGCCAAAACTTCAAGTAATGGCTTAACAACTGAACGCGTCTTCAAGCTTGCGTACTCTGCGAGATAAATAGCACTGAATAAACCAACGGGCACAGCAACTGTAATCGCAACCGCTGATATTAAAAAAGTTCCAGCGAACATGGGCAGCATGCCATACGTTGCAGTACCACCCCCCGAACCGGCCCGCTCCGCCCCTTCGAATTGAGGATTCCACTCAAGCCCGAAAATAAAATCCTGAATCGGTATTAATTTGAAAAATCGAATTGACTCAAACAATACAGAAAGCACTATGCCAATCGTCGTAAATATCGCGATCGATGAGCACGCTATGAGTGCCCACAAAATAATACGTTCCACACCATTACGCGCTCGGAATGTCGGGCTGATTTGCCTATAGGCAAAAATCCCAGCGACCAAAGAACATCCGATGGTAACTGAAGCAATGACCAGATCGGCGAGTTTTTGCCACCCGATCCAAGCACTAGCAGCTGCCTCAACCCAGGGCTCTTGAATCCCAAAACGAACACCCTCAACTAGATTCATGACTTTAGTAAACGCTATCGCACGCGCTACTATGTCCCCATCGAGCACATCCGATGGGTAGAACTGCTTGAGCATGGATTTAAAGAGAAAATCATCTCCCAAAGACAGGAAAATTAGGAGAAGGATCGCAGGCACCGTGGCTACCAAGCCTGTCCAGAATCCATAATATCTTGGCAGTGAATGCAACTTAACCGAGCCGAGCGCCCATTGCCTTCTACCCCAGTGTAGTCCCAGGTAAAAATAAATCGCGCCAATAACGAGCAACGGGAGAATTAGACTTGTTAATGACACCGTAATGCGTCCCTTAAAATGAGAAAGAGCCAGCTTTCAGCCAAAAGCTGGCTCCTTAACCAAACACTTCTGACCCTTTAATATTACTTGAGGTCGCCCTTCTTGAGAACTGGTAGATCATTCATCCGATCCATCATTTCTTTTCGTTCAACCTTAGACATAGGAATCATACCAGCATCCGCAAGAATGCCATCATCACCCCAATGCTTCGTCCACTCTGTCATGTATTTTTCGATCCCTGGAACAACGCCGATATGAGCGTGCTTCACATAGAAGTATAAGGCCCTAGAAGCCTTGTACTTTCCTGATCCGATCGCGTCAAACGTTGGCGCCACACCATCAAGAACGGCACCCTGAACAGTATCAGAATTTTGATCTAAATAAGAGAACCCAAAAATTCCGAAAGAATTAGGATCTTCGTTTAACTTTTGAACGATCAAGTTATCTTGCTCACCCGCCTCGATGTATGCGCCATCGGTACGCATAGCACGACATTTCTTGCCCTTTTTATCGCCACGCTCCACAGATAATGCTTTTGCGACCTTATCCTTACCACAGTAAGACTCTTGATTAATCAGTTCAGCAAATGACGCTCGTGTACCCGATGTGGTTGGTGGTCC
>QXZO01000161.1 GCA_009886305.1 Betaproteobacteria bacterium | reverse complement strand
ATGGGGGCGAAGAGCCAGTGTTGACCTTGCAGCTGTTGAGCGCTTATTGAAACCTAAAGTGGTAGCAGAAATTCCAGAGCGACAATCTCAAACTCTTGATGAGATCATTAAGAGAAGATTCGATTTTCTTAGCGATTATCAAAACTTAGATTATGCGAAACAATACCAACGCTTGGTGGATCAAGTGCGTCTCAAGGAACAGTCAGGGCCAACACTTAAAGGATTGACCGAGGCCGTTGCCCGTTATTATTTTAAGTTGATGGCATATAAGGATGAATATGAAGTGGGTAGACTTTATGCTAATGGTGTGTTTCAGAAAAAAGTAGATCAACTTTTTGAGGGTAGCTATAAGATTCGTTACCATTTGGCTCCACCGCTGTTCGCTAAAAAAGACCCTGAGACCGGCTTTCTAAAGAAAAAAGAGTTCGGTTCCTGGGTTCTAGGCGCATTTAAAATTTTGTCACGTATGCGATTTGTACGCGGTACGCCGTTCGATATATTTGGTTGGACTTCTGAAAGGAAGATGGAGCGTCAACTTATAGAAGATTATCGTTTGCTAGTTGAGGAAATCACCGATTCTGTGAACGAAACAAATATCGATGTTGCTATGAAACTCTTGTCTTTGCCGGAAGAGATAAAGGGTTTTGGTCATATAAAGGAGGCTAATGTTGTTCAGGTCAGAGCGTCCTGGCAGGATCTACTTCATCAATATCGCACATCGGGTGAGGAGCGAAAAGCAGCTTGAAATATTTTTAGAAAAAATATGGTCCGATCGAGTCTATTTGTCCGGTCACTAGCGCATCAACCTTATGCTCTAACGCGGTAATCGCGTCCATGCTGTCGTTAACGCTTGTCGCTATTACTGAATGCTGTTTGCGGTGAAGAGTCTCTACTAACTGGGTAGATAGCAGCTTTATGGGTATCATTACGCATTGGCACATGAGTGCTTCGTGGTCATTGGGTTGCTCAATTAGGCTTTTGTTCCATATAAGACCTCTTGAGATTTCTGGCGCGATGTTCATTAAGGTTGCTAATGTAGGAGCACTCTCGGAAATAACTAGCGGAAATAGAATCTTGTCTTCACCAACTCGATTGAGGATGTCTATGCTGATTTCTGCGATTGACTGCTCTTGGCCAATACTTGGCTTTAATTCGACGATTGGCCTTATTCCTAGTTCAGTACAAGCCGAAAAGGCTTGGTATAACGTTGGTAGTTGCTCGCCGATGTATTCGTTGCCGTAATCGATGCCAATATCTAAATTATTAATTTGATCAAAGAATACTTCGCTTACCAGTATAGAGCTCGTCTCTGTTATATGAATGGACTCATCGGACCTTAAAATTGGAACTCCATCAGCAGTTAGCCGCACATCGAATTGAATGTTTTGAAAACCAAGATTTCTCGCATGCTTCAGACCTGCTATTGAATTTTCTGGCGCTAAAACTCCACCGGTCCGATGACTGAATACTCTCTGTTGTCCTATGAATGATTCTATTTCTAACATGGGCTAATTATACGGGATCGTACTAAGCTTAAGTCCCACGTGCTCATGACTGCTAATTAGAAGTTGGGAATGACACAGTGGTTTGATTTTCGATAAAAACTCGCTTTGTACGATATACTAGTGCGGTTAAATTGAGGTTCTATAATGCCCATCTATGAATATCGTTGCTCTTCGTGTGGATACGAACATGAGGCGCTGCAAAAAATTACAGCAGATCCATTGGTCAATTGTCCTAAATGTGAATCGCCGTCGCTTGTGAAAATGGTAAGTGCTGCGGGTTTTCAGTTAAAAGGTGCCGGTTGGTACGTCACAGATTTTAAGGATAAAAAGCAGTCTGAGAAGGGCAAAGATGCATCAAAGGGTGGCGGCGAATCTAAGACAAGTTCCGAATCGGCTAATTCGAACGGTTCTTCGGATACTAAATCAACAAAAAAATCGTCGGCAAATGACGGCGATTAGCAATTTTTCAAGCACCCATCTATTCTAAGGCGGGTGCGTTTTAACGACGTATAAAAAACGGAAACGAAAAGTAATGCGAACAAATTATTGTGGGCTAATTGATTCTTACTACCTCGGCCAAGAGGTACATGTATATGGATGGGTTCACCGTAGGCGTGATCATGGTGGAGTTATTTTCATCGATTTGCGTGACCGAGAGGGTGTTGTTCAAGTTGTATGCGATCCTGATAATAAAGAGGCTTTTTCTTTAGCTGATCGTGCTCGCAGTGAATATGTTTTGCGGGTGTCAGGCCGAGTTCGTCCGCGGCCTGAGGGAACGGTTAATAAGTCTTTAACGAGCGGGGAAATCGAGGTTTTGGCTGGAGATATTGAAATTCTTAATGTTTCAGAAACACCACCTTTTTCAATTGATGAAGAAGAGCCTTCAGAGATGGTTCGATTAGAGAATAGAGTTTTCGACTTACGCCGCCCCCAAATGCAGGAAAACTTGAAACTTAGATCTCGCGTATCGAAGTTTTTAAGAGATTACTTGGACCAAGAAGGCTTTATAGATGTAGAAACGCCATTTTTATATAAATCGACGCCTGAGGGTGCTCGTGAATTTCTCGTTCCTTCACGTATGCATGATGGACAGTTTTATGCGCTACCTCAGTCGCCACAGCTTTTTAAACAAATGTTGATGGTTGCTGGATTTGATCGCTATTACCAAGTCGTTAAGTGTTTTCGTGATGAAGATTTACGTGCGGACCGACAACCTGAGTTTACCCAAATCGATATAGAAACTTCATTTCTTGACGAATTCGAGATCAGAGAAATTATGGAGGATATGATCAGGGGATGTTTCAAGAAGACTCTGAATGTTAATTTACCTCAAGTATTTCCAGTGATGGCATATGATGAGGTCATTCGCTTATACGGCAGTGATAAGCCTGACCTGAGAATTCCGTTAGTCTTTACTGATATCACGGAGCTTATGAAGAGCGAGGATTTCAAAGTCTTCAGGACCGCTGCTGACTTGGAAGGCGGTAGGGTTGTAGCGCTGCGAGTGCCAGGTGGGGGAGACATCAGCCGGAAACAGATTGATGACTATACAAACTTTGTATCAATCTACGGAGCTAAAGGATTAGCATACATTAAGGTGAACGATGTATCTCAAGGTATTGAAGGGCTCCAGTCTCCCATCATTAAATTTCTCTCTGAAGAAGCTGTAATAAAAGTTATGGAGCTTTCAGGTGCTGAAAATGGCGATATTGTGTTCTTCGGTGCAGATAAGGGAACGATCGTTAATGACGCTTTGGGTGCGCTTAGAGATAAGCTCGGACGAGATCTTGGCTTGATGGAGCCAGGATGGAAGCCGCTTTGGGTAGTTGACTTTCCGATGTTTGAGTATGACGAGCAGTCAAATCAGTGGGCGGCTCGGCACCATCCGTTCACCGCGCCCAAAGACGGTCATGACGAATTCATAGAAAGCAATCCCTCCGTAGCCTATTCAAAAGCCTACGATATGGTTTTAAATGGGTGGGAGATTGGTGGCGGTTCTGTTCGTATTCACCAACCTGAAATGCAAGAGAAAGTGTTTCGTTCATTAAAAATCACTCCTGAGGATCAGCAAGCTAAATTTGGTTTCCTTCTAGATAGTCTTAAATGGGGTGCGCCGCCACACGGGGGTATTGCTTTTGGCCTAGACCGCATTGTGACCCTTATGTGCGGGGCTTCGTCCATAAGGGATGTGATTGCTTTCCCAAAAACACAGCGTGGACAAGATTTGTTGACGGGGGCTCCTTCTGTAGTTCCAGATGTTCAGCTGCGTGATTTACATATTCGTCTTCGTGGAGCAGGGAAAGGTGTTAAAAGTAAACAAAAACCTGATTAGGTTCCATCTATGACGGTTGACGTGGGTCATTCTCAATCTTTTAAGACCCCTGTGTCCGTCTTGATAGTGGTCTACACTCAAGACTTAGAGGTTCTTTTGCTCGATAGAGCAGATCGAGAGGGATTCTGGCAGTCTGTCACCGGTAGCTGCGAACCAAATGAGACGCTTTATGAAACTGCAGCAAGAGAATTGAGAGAGGAAACCGGTATCAACGCTGATGACCATAATTTGGTTAATTGGAATAGATCTAACGAGTTTGAAATTTTCAAACATTGGCGTGGTCGTTATGCTCCGGGTGTAACTCATAACGTAGAGCACGCTTTTGGTCTGCTTGTGCCCGGTCGGGTGTCGATTAAAATATCACCTCGCGAACATGTTCAATTTGAGTGGGTTCGAATTGAAGAGGCGATGGATCGAGTTTTTTCATGGACTAACGTCGATGCGCTAACATTCCTCTTGAAACATCATGCGAGTTTGCGTTAACTGGTATTGATGCAACCTGGGATGAATTCGAGCTTAAACAATTGTTATATGTTTTGTTGAAAGTCTTTTAGACTAATTATTTTAGTTTTATAAAAAAGGTAGTGAACGCTATGGAAATAGTCGGCAATAGAGAGTTTTCAGATTACCGTGATCTTTCTGATGAGGATTGTCATGCGCTCATAAAAAATGCGAAAGCTAGCCTTGGTGATGGTTTGGTAATTCTTGGCCATCACTATCAAAGAGCCGATGTGTATCAACATGCTGATTTAAAAGGTGATTCTCTTAAACTTTCCCGACTTGCATCGCAGGCAGATTCCGAGCACATAATATTTTGTGGTGTCCATTTTATGGCTGAAGTGGCGGATATTATGTCCAAGCCAAGCCAGAAGGCGTTACTGCCGGATCTAGCAGCGGGTTGTTCGATGGCTGATATGGCTAATTTATCGAAGGTCAATAGGGCTTGGCGTGAATTAAAGACCACTCTCGGAGATGGCATGTCCGTGACGCCTATTACTTATATTAATTCTGCAGCAGATCTTAAAGCGTTTTGCGGTGAGCATGGAGGTATCGTTTGCACTTCGTCCAATGCCTCTCGAATAGTTAGCTGGGGTTTGAGCGAACAAGATAAAATTTTATTTTTCCCCGATCAACACCTAGGCCGTTGGTCGGGACATCAGCTGGGATTAATTGATGATGCAGATATGAAAGTTTGGGATCCCGACCTTTGGATGGGTGGGCTCACTGAAGAGGAAGTCAAGAACGCGAAAATTCTTTTGTGGAAAGGTCATTGCTCTGTCCATCAGATGTTCCAACCATCACACATCGCACGTTTTCGTGAACAACACCCTGAAGGTTACGTGATCTCGCATCCAGAGTGTCGTTTCGAGGTATGCGATCAATCTGATTTTGTCGGCTCGACTGAATACATCGTAGAGACAATCGCTGCGGCAAAGCCGAATTCGCATTGGTTGGTTGGCACTGAATTAAATTTAGTAACTCGGATAGCGGAAGAATTTCGTCCTCAGGGAAAGGTAGTCGAATTTATGTCGCCCCTCGTGTGTATGTGTTCGACCATGAATCGTATCGACCCACAGCATTTAGCATGGCAACTAGATAATCTACGAGATGGTGTCGTGGTCAATCAAATTTGCGTTCCTGATTCGGAAAAGGATATGGCGCGTCTCTCTCTTGAGCGGATGCTGTCAATTTCTTAGACTTTTAAGAAAATATTGCCCCGCTGCTCTTACAACATGGGCCACGCTCTGGATTATCTCTCGTGAATAAAACTAATTGGTTGGCTCTTAAATCCTTAGCACCATACGTTTGGGAGTTTAAGTATCGGGTAGTGGCGGCTCTAGTGCTGCTGACGCTAGCTAAAGTCGCTAATGTGACGGTACCACTTGTGCTTAAAGAGGTAGTTGATTCATTGGCCCCAAAGGACCAATTACTTCTCTTGCCGTTGGCCTTACTCCTGAGTTACGGTGGGCTGAGACTATGTGCCGTTTTCTTCGCTGAACTACGTGATGTAGTGTTTGTGAAGGTGACACGTCGAGCCACGAGACGCATAGCGCTTAAAGTTTTTCGGCACTTGCATGATTTAAGTTTGAAATTCCACCTTGAGAGGCATACTGGAGGCATTTCTCGAGAAATAGAGCGGGGAACACGTGGTATCTCCATCCTGCTGACCTATTCTTTATTCTCAATCATTCCGGTCATTTTGGAGTTTGGCTTTGTGGCCGCGATCTTATTAGATAGGTTTGATTGGAGATTCGCTGCAATTACTTTTTCAGCGGTATTTTTATACTTGGTTTACACGTTCTTCGTATCCGAGTGGCGGATGAATATTCGTCGCGAAGCTAACGGATGGGACACCCGTTCCAACTCGCATGCGGTTGATAGTTTGCTTAACTATGAAACTGTTAAATATTTTAATAATGAGGAATATGAGGCGCAGCGATACGATTCTTTTTTGCAGGAGTACGAACGGGCTGATGTAAAAACAGAGACCTCTCTCGGATTACTTAACATCGGACAAAGTGTGATTATCGCAATAGCGGTCACGTCATTAATGATATTAACCTCTCAGGGGGTGGTTTCTCAAAACTTGACGATTGGCGATTTGGTCCTTGTGAATGGACTATTGATTCAACTCTACATCCCACTTAATTTCATGGGGATGGTATATCGCGAAATCAAGCAAGCATTTATAGACATGAACAATATGTTCTCTTTATTGGATACGCGACGTGATATTGTTGATCGCGCTGACTGTATTCCAATGAAGTCCTCTACTCCTACTATTCAATTCAAAAATGTATCATTTTCTTACGATGGCAAGAGAGAAACGCTGTCTGATGTCAGTTTTTTTATTCCATTCGGAAAAACAGTGGCAGTTGTCGGCGAGAGTGGTTCAGGTAAAACCACTTTAGCCAGGTTGTTGTTTCGGCTGTATGACGTAGATGAAGGGGGGATTATCCTTGACGGAGTGGATGTTAGGCATTACTCGCAGACCAGTTATCGAAAATCTGTCGGTGTCGTGCCACAAGATACAGTTCTTTTTAACGATACACTAGGGTTTAATATTAGGTATGGAGACCCGTCATGCAAGGACGAGGATTTAGATCGGGTAGTGCGCTTAGCTCAACTAGAGAAGTTTATTCAATCGCTTCCAGAGGGCTATGGGACAACCGTAGGTGAGCGTGGTTTAAAGGTTTCCGGTGGTGAAAAGCAAAGAATATCAATTGCGCGAGCGATACTTAAGGATCCGCCAATTATGATTTTCGATGAAGCGACATCGTCGTTAGATTCGGGTAGTGAGCGTCAAATACAATTAGCGTTAGATGACGTATCAAAAAATAGAACAACACTGGTGATCGCACATCGACTATCAACCATAATTCATGCCCATGAAATCATCGTTTTAGATTCTGGAAAAATTGTTGAACAGGGGACGCATGATCAATTGCTTGAGCGGGAGGGGAGGTACAGTCGTATGTGGAACCTTCAACAAAATAATGCTTAAACAACAAATTGTATTTGCTAGCTCAAAGAGATATATAATTTTTATTTAGTAGTGATTGAAGCGCTTATGTATACCAGTCGAATGAAACAAACCCTTTGCTCGATACTTTTGTTGGGTGCGCTCGCAGTCGTTCTTTTTATTCATAATGTGGTTGTCGCAGAGGCCCGTAGTGGTCCGCGCCTGAAGTCGCGGGTCGCTCTGATAGTAGATCAAAGCAGTGGAGAAATTATCTACGAAAAAAATGCTTCAGAAGCAGCTCCTATCGCGTCGGTTACAAAATTGATGACGGCAATGGTCATAATCGACTCAGGAGTTCCCCTGCTCGAGTCAATTACTATTGCGAAGGCAGACGTTGATCGATATAAAGGTTCGCGCTCAAAACTTGGTGTTGGTACCACATTGTTAAGAGCTGAAGTGTTGAAACTTGCGTTAATGGCATCAGAGAACCGAGCTTCAGCTGCGCTGGCAAGAGTCTTTCCCGGGGGTAAAGTTGGTTTTGTTATCGCTATGAATAGTAAAGCCAAATCACTCGGGATGAATGATACAAATTTTGTTGATTCCACTGGGTTGCGTCCTGGGAATGTTTCTACTGGCCATGATTTAGTGAAATTAGCACAAGCGGCATTGAGTTATCCCTTGATTCGACAGTACACGACAACGTCCTCTTTCCAACTGCGAGCTAAAATGGGTAAACGACCGGTAAGACTGGACTACGTTAATTCAAATCGATTAGCAAGAAGCTCTAGGTGGGATATTGGTCTTTCCAAGACCGGTTATATCAGCGAGTCTGGCCGCTGCTTGGTTATGCAAACAACCCTGTTAAATAAATCTGTAATTATGGTTTTATTAGATTCATGGGGAAAACTAACTGCGCTGGGGGATGCTGGAAGAGTTCGTCGCTGGATGGAGCGACAAAATAAAAAGTAGATTATAACAATAAGGGAATATGTGATCATCACCTGTTTGTTATTCAGGTCCAGAACCGCCTAATGCAATAGTTATTTTTTCAGCAGTAGCTCTAACGTGCTTACCCCAGAGCCGGTTTAGTCTGTGTGAGGGGCTAGAAATAGATAAACCAGCTACTAAAGACCCGGAGTCGTCATAAATTCCGGCGCCAATACAGGAGACACCTGGTTCAGCCTCTTCATTGTCGAAGGCATAACCTTGACTTGTGATTTTCTCTAATTCGGCAAACAGTGTTTGAGTATCTTTTATAGTATTTTTTGTGAACACCTTTAATCCATTTCTTTTCGCGTAATTTAAGGTTTCATTTTTCCCATCTTCGATT
>QXZO01000160.1 GCA_009886305.1 Betaproteobacteria bacterium | reverse complement strand
GAGATGGCTGAGCTCTTTTCCGATATCCCCGAAGCCTTGGAGAACACCCTAGAAATTGCAAAGCGATGTAATCTTGATTTGCGACTTGGGGAATATTTTCTGCCCGATTATCCAATTCCAGATGGAATGACAATGAGTGATTTTTTCATTGAAGAGTCTAAATCCGGATTGTTAGAGCGTTTGACCAGCTTGTTTGATCCGTCGGCTCCTGACTTTGATGTAAAGCAAAAAGTTTATCAAGACCGTTTGAATTTTGAACTAGATATTATCATCGAGATGGGATTCCCCGGTTACTTTTTAATTGTTATGGACTTTATACGTTGGGCTAAAACTAATGATATTCCTGTTGGCCCGGGTCGCGGATCTGGAGCAGGATCACTCGTGGCTTATGCATTAAAAATAACCGATCTAGATCCTATTGAATATGATCTGCTGTTCGAGCGGTTCCTCAACCCTGAACGTGTGTCTATGCCAGATTTCGATATCGATTTCTGCATGGAGGGTAGAGACCGAGTTATTGCATACGTGGCAGAACAATATGGACGAGATGCGGTTTCACAGATTGTCACTTTTGGAACTATGGCAGCTAAGGCTGTTGTCAGAGATGTGGCGCGGGTTCAGGGAAAGTCCTATGGTTTGGCTGATAAATTATCCAAGCTAATACCATTTGAAGTAGGTATGACTCTGGAGAAAGCAGTCGATCAAGAAGAGGATCTAGAGAAATTTCTCAAAGCAGATGAGGAGGCCTCTGAGATATGGTCTATGGCTCTTCAGCTAGAGGGGGTCTCACGAAACTGCGGCAAGCACGCTGGTGGGGTAGTCATAGCGCCAACACAAATAACCGATTTTGCGCCTATTTATTGTGATGAGAGTGGTGCTGGTATCGTAACTCAGTTTGATAAGAATGACGTTGAAGACGCCGGTTTGGTCAAGTTCGATTTTCTAGGGTTAAGGACATTAACCATTATTGATTGGGCTATGAAGATGATCAACAAAACTCGCGAAGACAATGGCGAGGATTTGTTGTTACTTGAGAAAATTCCACTTGATGATGCCGATACCTATGGGCTAATGCAAAGGGCTGAAACTACAGCGGTATTTCAATTAGAGTCCCGCGGAATGAAGGAATTAATTCGTAAGTTAGGCCCTGATCGGTTTGAGGACATTGTTGCACTCGTAGCTTTATTTCGGCCCGGTCCCCTCCAATCGGGAATGGTAGATGACTTTATAAACCGGAAAAAAGGGCGGGCAGAGGTTAGTTATCCTCATCCACAATACCAACACGAGTGCCTTAAAGCATCTCTTGAGCCTACTTATGGCGTTATTCTATATCAAGAGCAAGTAATGCAGATCGCACAAGAGATGGGCGGGTACACTTTGGGGGGAGCCGATCTGCTCCGCCGCGCTATGGGTAAAAAGAATGCCACTGAAATGGCGAAACAGCGAGATTTGTTTGTGCAGGGCGCTGTAGGGAAAGGATTTGCGGAAAACCTCGCCTCTAATATCTTTGATTTGATGGAAAAGTTTGCCGGCTATGGCTTCAATAAATCTCACTCCGCTGCATATGCTTTGGTTGCCTATCAGACAGGCTGGCTCAAAACTCATTATCCAGCAGAGTTTATGGCTGCAACCATTTCTTCAGATATGGACAAAACAGATAAAGTAGTGACGTTTATTGATGAGTGTAGAGCAATGAATTTGGATTTATTGCCCCCCGATGTCAACAAAGGGCAGTTTCATTTTAGCGTCGATGAAAGAGGGGGAGTGATCTACGGTTTGGGGGCTATTAAAGGCTTAGGAGAAGGTCCAGTTGGAGCAATCATTGAATCTCGTGGAGAAGGCGGCAAATTTAAGGACTTATTTGATTTCTGTGCTCGGGTCGATAGTCGGAAGGTTAACAAACGTGCTCTTGAAGCGATGATTCGTAGCGGAGCATTTGATGAAATCGGTCCAGATGGTGAAATTGGTTACAAGCGTTCAGTGATGATGGCCTGTATGGACGAGGCGGTGAAGCTTGCTGAGCAACATGTGCGCAATAAAGTTAGCGGAATGGGGGATTTATTTGGAGAATCCGTCGTAGAGAGCGCCTCAGAGATCAATTACAACGCCTATGCAGCGATTCGTACTCTTACTGACAAAGAACGCTTAAATGGAGAGAAAGAGACTCTAGGGCTCTATTTGACGGGTCATCCCATCGATGAGTATGAGAATGAATTAAAGGAAATGGTGCCCAGTAGGATCGTAGACCTTCGCCCAGGCAAGGATGGAGCCATAGTGTCTGGGATGGTTATTGGTATGCGTGTGATGAAGAACAAGCGAGGTGATAGCTTCGCCTTCTTGACGCTAGATGATAAAAGTGGGCGAATAGAGTTGTCGGTTTGGGCAGAAAAATATAATGCTTATCGGGAAATTTTGTCAAAGGACGCCCTTTTAGTGGTTAAGGGTGCTATCTCTGAAGATAGCTTTACCGGTGGGTTAAAAATGGTTGCTGATTCAATTCAATCGATCTACGAGGCCAGATGCAGCAAGTTGCGATGTCTTGAGCTTACAATCCCTGCTGATAGCATTGATTGGGCAGAGAAAGTCCACTCTACTCTGGGCGGATACAGGGATGGTAATTGCAAGATTACAGTCGATTATCACCAGGACCACGCTCGAGGAACTCTGTATTTAGGTAACGATTGGAAAATCCAACCCCAAGATGAGTTAATTGCCAGGCTCCGAGAACAATTTGGTCAAAATAGTGTGATCATGCGCTATGATTAAACCAACGCTAGCCAAAGATTTTAGAGATGTTAAACTGCCCACTTTTATCTCCTTGGCGATCTAAACTGAGAA
Organism: Betaproteobacteria bacterium; assembly: GCA_009886305.1. Taxonomy (GTDB): domain Bacteria; phylum Pseudomonadota; class Gammaproteobacteria; order Burkholderiales; family Eutrophovitaceae; genus Eutrophovita. The sequence goes on along the minus strand of QXZO01000160.1, from coordinate 2,334 downwards.
TTTAATTAAGATGAACCTAGATTATTTGTCCTTTGAACAGCCAATTGCTGAACTTGAAGCGAAAATTGAAGAGCTCCAGTTAGTTGGTAATGACAACGAACTCAATATTTCTGAAGAAGTCACTAAACTTCGCGTCAAATCTCGGAAGTTGACTGAAAACATATATGCCAAGCTGACGCCGTGGCAGGTTGTTCAGGTAGCTAGACATCCCCATCGACCCTATTCCCTCGATTATATTCAGCGCATTTTTACCGACTGGGAAGAGATGCATGGCGACCGTCACTTTGGTGATGACAATGCAATTGTCGGTGGTATCGCTAGATTAGATGACAAGCCTGTTATGGTTATTGGGCAAGAAAAGGGTAGGGGTGTTACGGAAAAAGTGATGCGGAACTTCGGCATGCCCAAGGCTGAAGGTTATCGCAAGGCGTTGCGTTTAATGGAAACGGCCGAGCGTTTCAATCTACCTATACTGACATTAATCGACACGCCGGGGGCCTATCCCGGTATTGATTCTGAGGAGCGTAATATCTCTGAATCAATTGCTCGTAATTTAGCAGTTATGTCGCGGCTGAGAACGCCAATTATCTGTACCGTGATTGGTGAAGGAAGCTCCGGTGGTGCGTTGGGTATTGGTGTTGGAGACAGGGTAAATATGCTGCAATACAGCACTTATACTGTGATATCACCGGAAGGATGTGCAAATATTTTATGGAAGAGTAGCGAAAAAGCATCTGCCGCGGCCGAAGCTATGGGTGTTACTTCAGAGAACTTAGAAAAACTTAATATTGTTGATAAAACTATTCCTGAGCCTATGGGCGGTGCTCATCGAGATATTGAAACGATGAGTTCCAATTTGCGAGATCATCTAATCACTCAATTGGATGAGCTCCAATCAGTTAAATTGGATGAATTATTGTCCAAGCGGTATGAACGACTAATGAACTACGGCAATCCAAACTGAGTCATTTGAACGCTAACCATCGTCGAGCATAGAAATTGCCGCCATTGCGTCGGGATCTTGGCTTTTGATTTTATTGGCAATGTTATGCTGGAAGAAATAACGAAAAGAGTCGCAGCTTTCTGCTGGGTACAGACAATTATCACCAGGGAGTACGGGCGTGCTTTCGACCTTCTCTTCATTGATGATCATCGCATTTATTTCGCCGTTACTTAAAAGCTGCCAGCTAACAACCTCTTTCAATGTAATGCTATGGAAGCTATCCTCCGATAGAACTGCATGGGTGCCGATGCTATCAGGAATCTCTTGGATGATTTCTTCATCAGAGTCACATTGATAATCATAATAATCAGCAGCAGTCTCAAGTTCGACAACCTTGTGGAGTGGAGCGTTAAAAAACAGCTGGTCTACTCCTTGGTCATAATAACCCTGCCACTGCCCATTAAGTGGATCATTGATTTCATCGCAAGCCACAAGTTTATCCAGCCAGGGAACTAAACCGACTACTTCGCCACTAACTTTAAGGCCCCATGCCAAAACCTTTACAGAGAATAATTTATCTGGGTTTTCTGAATTACTATAAAGAATTTCGAGCCCATCAAGTTCGGCTGCGACGCGGATTATACGATTGTTAGAGAGATCAGAGAGAGGCTTGCGGGTGAAGATGTCGATTACATTGTCATTGGAGTGTTCAAGCACCAATTTGGGCATAAATATATCTCCTTGTGGCAGCAGTCACATAAATACCTAACACTACATACGGTACTCTACAAATAGCAAAAGCACAATGCTTTGTGGTTTATCCCTATACTATTTTTGAATACTCTCTGAGACTTATGGTTTCACGTTGCCTATTTAGCATTACACTTTTGTCCTGTACACTTCCGTTGTACGCTAGTGAAAAACACTTGAATAATCGATTGAAAGTTAAATATCACCGTGTCTGTTGAATCTGAAAAATTAACTATCATCAGTGCAATATTTGCTGATGAATTCGAAGCAAAATACTCAACGATATTAGTTGGTGGAGGTAGCGAACCGCTGTATCTTCCAAAAACTAGCGATAATCTTCCAGCTAAAATAATTTATCGGGCAGATTATCTATCTAGCGCGCTCCATGAAATAGCGCACTGGTGTATTGCCGGAAAAAAGCGTCTTAATATGCAAGACTACGGTTATTGGTATGCTCCTGATGGCCGCAGTGCCGAACAGCAAGAGTTATTTGAGCAATCGGAAGTCAAGCCTCAAGCTTTAGAATGGATGTTCAGTGTTGCCTGTGGCCAAGAATTTCGTCTTAGTACGGATAACTTAAGCTGCAGTGTTGAGTCGCCTTCTAGTGGTTCGTTTAGCGTGGCCGTTGCAAATCAGGCTCA
>QXZO01000016.1:701-8131 GCA_009886305.1 Betaproteobacteria bacterium | reverse complement strand
CACCGACACAGCTGCTCGACTAGGGCCTCGCCGCGCAGTGGCGGCAGGTCTGGTATCAGCATCCACCATGAAGTGGGCCGCGATCGGCATACTGGCTTTTGCCTTCTGCCTCGGTCTCAGCTTGATCTACTTCGGTGGTTGGTGGCTACTCGCGGTGGGGGTTTCTAGTGTCCTCTGCGCATGGTTTTATACAGGCGGCCCCTATCCACTAGCTTACAATGGCATGGGCGATGTCTTTGTCGTCCTGTTTTTTGGTCTTATCGCTGTGGGCGGCACTTTCCATGTGCAAGCAGGCTTTGTCTCGCAGGAAGTCATCTTACTCGGACTAGCATGCGGTTTAGTTGTAAATAACATATTGGTAGTCAATAACTACCGAGATATAGATGAGGATCTTCAGGCGAATAAGCGCACCCTAGTCGTGCTTCTTGGGCGACGCTGGGCACTCGTTCAATATGGGCTTTCCTTAGTCTTCGCTGGGGGGGTGCTCAGTTGGCTGGTCTGGCAGGGAAGGTCTCCGATGATTTTGCTAGGTTGGCTGGCCATCGCCTACGGTTTTTGTCTGCTCAGAAAACTAGCCAAGGCGAGCGCGTCCATCGACTTTCTGGCAGCACTCAAAGGGGCGGCTCTGCTTGTGGTCGCCTACAGTGGGCTAGTTTCTTTGGTTCTTTTCTGTTTGTAGGGTAGACGATCGAGCTGCTCTACCCAGGCGCTATACTATTAATTGACGTGCAGGAAGCACGCTAACTGTTATTGTTGATATATTAGAATCTACGGCTAACTAAGAACTAGAAAGAATGCGCATTATTAAATCGATCCATGGGCACCCACAAAATACCCGAACCTGAACGCTACAAAGGCTCTGCTAAGTGGGTGCAGTACATTTTGGTACGCAGCTTATTTTCGCTTCTGCAAAGTTTGCCTATCGGGTTAGTTTACAAGCTGGGGAGAAGCATTGGTTGGTTTTCTTGGAAATTCATGTCCAAGCGTCGCGCTGTTGTGCGTAAAAACCTAGAGGTCGTTAACGCATGGATGCGGGCACAAAACCCCAATAATGGACCGGCAAGCAATGATGGTGAGGGAGCGCGAATGGCAACTGATCCCTCTGGTATGAGCTCTGCCGAATGTAATACGCCATCTGCAATCCGCCATCATCTATCGCTCCCTCTTGAGAGCCAAATTAAAGAAGTCTTTCAACGCGTTTCAGCCAATTTTTTCAGCGGCCTCACCTTCAGCCGCATGTCTCCAGAGGAGATGGAAGACAGTTTACAAATTGAAGGATTAGGGCATCTAGAGGCTGCTCTATCAGAGGGGAAGGGCGCGATTGTCATCCTATCGCATATGGGTCCTTGGGAGGCGCTGCCACATTTGCCATCCTTCTTTGCCGTGCGGCATGGTATCCAGATAAAACTCGGACTCATGTATCGCCCACTAAATAACACCTATCTCGACCGATGGTTCAAAAACCAGCGTGAAGCAAGTGGCGCGCGACTTTTCAGTCGTCGTGACGGCTTTCACAAGCCCGTTGATTTCATCCGAAGTGGTGGGATACTGTTCATTCTGGCCGATCAAAAAATGCGCGAGGGGCCACTTGCTAGCTATTTCGGGCTTGAGGTCCCTACCAGTCCCATTCCCGGACTATTTCATCGGCGTAGTGGTGCGCCCATGTTAACTTGTTCATTTGCTACCCTTGCACCGACGTGTTGGAAACTGACCGTGAGTCCCGTCGCTTTTCCCCCGGATTTAAACATGAACAGCCGCGCAGCACTTGCGTCGACCTGTAATCGAGCCCTAGAGCAAGGTCTCGCTTCTAGCCCTTGCGATGGCTTGTGGATGCATAAGCGGTTTTAGCTTTTAAAGCTGAGGAACCTGCTCGACAGTGATCGATCAGTAATTTTAATTCATCACCTTAACTGATGTCTATTCTCAAACGACTGCTTCCTTACTACAAATACCTTAAACCAGTTTGGTTTAAATTCCTTGTAGGGATTTTATTTGGCGTGCTCTTTTCCCTGTCCAGCGGCTTAGGTGTGCCCGTAATGGCAGAAACGATCTTTCCGATTCTTTTTGGTAATGCATCGGAGTCTCCCGAATGGCTGCGGCTACTTGTGGAGCGCTGGTTTGGGGATGATATTGAAAATGGCTTCCTGATTCTTTGCTGCCTAGCCTTACCAGGGGTCATGTTTCTGAGGATGGTGGGTACTGTTGGTAATGGTTATTATATGACCTATACGGGAATTTCTGTGGTGCAGGCCATTCAGATCGACATGTTTAAGAAGGTGCAGGCTTTGCCTTTGGCCTTCTTCCACAATTATAAAACCGGCGAGTTAAATGCGGGTGTCATGGGATACCCGAATCAAATCAAGTCCGTGGTAGTGGATACAAGCAACGACCTCGTTAAGCAGCCGCTTACTCTGATGTCGGCAGTCGGCTTTTTAGTTTATAAGTCCTTCACCAGTGAAAGTTTCTTTGTCGCTATAATTGGGGTCATAAGCGTGCCGCTTGTGGTCTTTGTTATTCGCAGAGTGGGCATATATTTGGCTAAGCGTTCAAGGCAACTGGTAACTCTGGGGGAGTCTCTTGGTTCTTGGGTGCTTGAGTGTTTTCAGTCCCCAGTCGAAATTCGTGCCTATAATTTACAAGAGCGGCAAGTGAATCGTTTTGTCGAATATTTGAAATCCATTTTTCGACTGAGTATGAAAAGCACGCGCTCCAGTCTACTGGTCTCACCCAGTATTGAAGTGGTCGCGGGTGCTGGCATGGCGCTCTCATTATATCTGGGAGTCAAAAGTGGCATGACTCAAGGGGAATTCCTAGCTCTTGCCATCGCGCTCTCTATGGCCTATTCTCCGATCAAACGGATCGGTGCCATTCAAAATAATTTAAAGATGCTAGAAGCCCCTCTGGAGCGACTTGAAGCGATCCTATACGCTGATGAAAGTGTGGCTTCGCCAGCAAATCCTACTCCGATGCATCAGCCCTTGCGCGGACAAATCACCTTCGAAAATGTGGATTTCGCCTATCTCGCCGAAAAGCCCGTCCTGTCGAATATTAATGTTCAAATTGATGCCGGGCAGAGCGTTGGCCTAGTCGGCCAGAGCGGTGCAGGCAAATCCACCTTTGTGAATCTCGTTCTTCGGCTTTATGACCCAGTGCAGGGACGAATCCTCCTTGACGGTATCGACTTGCGCGAACTCGATATTAACGAGTTACGTGAGCAAATCGCCTATGTGCCCCAAATGCCGTTACTATTCAATGCGTCGGTAGCAGATAATATTCGGATTGGAAATCCAGATGCCAGCGATGAGGCCGTGCATGAGGCCGCACGCCAAGCCAATGCCTTGGATGTCATCGATTCGCTCCCAGATGGCTATGAAACTATTCTAAGTGAGCGTGGGAATTCACTCTCCGGTGGTCAACGCCAGCGAATTGCCATAGCGCGAGCCTTCCTTAAAGACGCACCCATTCTGGTCCTAGACGAAGCCACCTCCGCTCTTGATAACCAGAGTGACCAATTGATTCAAGAGGCACTCACTCGACTCGCTAAGGATCGCACTACACTCATTATTGCGCATCGAATGGGCACACTGAAGGATGTAGAAAGGCGTTTGTATTTTGAGGGTGGGAGTCTGGCTGGAGATGGTAAGCATGTAGAATTGCTTGAATCAGTTCATGGGTATTTAGGACTGGTGAACTCAGAAAAAAAGCCCGTATAAATCTTCCTACGCTTTCTGAAAAACACCATGGCATGAAAGGATTAAATTTTCTTTCATTGCGTAACTAGAATAAATAGAATATATATTTGACTTAGATGTATAATAAAATACATGAGGATTTTGTCACACAGGGGGTATTGGCTTAGCCCTGAAGAAAAAAATCGAGAAGCGGCTTTTTCGCGTTCTTTCGATTTGGGCTTTGGCTGCGAAACAGACCTCAGAGATAGCGGAGGAGAAATTGTGATATCTCATGATATGGCAACCGGTGGAGAGGTGACTTTTGAGGAGCTATTGCAAATTATGGATGGGCGTAATCTGCCTTTGGCTTTAAATATTAAAGCTGATGGCCTTGCTGAGGGGATGCTCGAAATCCTCAACCAGCATGGTCATACTAATTACTTTACTTTTGATATGTCTATTCCTGAAATGGTTAAGCAAACTGACATGCAGATAAAAGTTTACGCTCCAGTGAGTGATGTTAATCAAACACCCTTCCTTTTGAAGAAGTCTTTTGGGGTGTGGTTAGATGGATTTTACTCTATCTGGTATGATAACCTAGTCATAGAGGAGCTGATCAGCCAGAACTTAGAAGTCTGTATCGTCTCAGATGAACTGCATGGTCGCCCTTACGAAGGGCAGTGGAGCGATATAAGAAACAACAAATATCTTAGTTCTAACAAACTCCTCATCTGCACAGATAAGCCTGAAGAGGCTGCTGCATATTTTAACAAATAAAAAAGCATACTTATTGAATGAAAAATATGAAAATAAAAGCCGTATTATTCGACATGGATGGGGTATTGGTGGAAGCCAAAGAATGGCATTACCAGGCACTCAATCAAGCTCTCGAAGCCAAGGGTTTCAAAGCAATATCTAGGCATGAGCACCTGAGCACTTATGATGGTTTACCCACAAAAGATAAATTAAGAGAGCATCCAGAAACTCAAAGTTTATCGCCCGAACAACATGCTGAAATAAATACACTCAAACAGAAGCTTACATGCGAACTGATTGAAACAAATTGCACGCACAATGCAGCTATCATAGAGCTGATCGAATATTTGAGATCCCAAGGTATTAGAATGGCTTGTTGCTCCAACTCAATCAGACCGTCAGTCGAGATGATGCTGGGGAAGTCAGGCATTTTGCAGTATATGGATTTTTTGATTTCCAACGAGGATGTCGAGAATAGCAAGCCGGCCCCAGACATGTATCTAGATGCTGTTAGTCGATTAGAGCTGGAGCCTGCAGAAGTTTTAATATGTGAGGACAATATTATCGGCATCACAGCGGCACTACATTCTGGTTGTTATGTTTTAGAAATTGGCACGGTAGATGATACGAACAAAGAAAACGTAATAGACGCAATGGCCAAAATTGACAGTGATGCTCCTGCCGATCAACTCATTCGACCTGCAATCAGAACAGCTCATGTTAATTATATGATTAACGGATGGTTCGTGGGAGATTTTTATCCAGCAGTATTAAAAACTAAGAACTTCGAAGCTGGCATGAAGTGCTACAAGAAAGGGGACAAGGAGAGTAAGCACTATCATAAGATCGCTACTGAGATTACTGTTATCGCAAGCGGCAAAGTGATTATGTGTGATAAAATAATTGGAGCGGGTGAAATGATCTTAATGGAGCCAGGAGTCGCGACCTCGTTTGAAGCACTAGAGGACACCATCACCTTTGTGATAAAAACAGCCTCCGTTATGGGGGATAAATACATCTCAGATTAAATAAAATGATTAACATAGTAATTCCGATGGCTGGTAGAGGCTCCAGATTTGCTGAAGCTGGTTATGCCGACCCTAAACCCCTCATTCCAGTAGGAGGCATGCCGATGATCCAGTGGGTCGTCGAGAATGTGCGCCCTCAGCGCGAGCACCGCTTTCATTTTATCTGCCAGGCAGAGCATCTGCGGGTGTATCCCGATATTGAAACCAAGCTGAAAGAGATTGCTCCCGAGTGCTCGGTCACCACAGTGGAGGAAGTGACCGAAGGAGCTGCATGCACGGTGCTGTTGGCAGAGAAATTTATTAATAATGACGATGAGCTGATGATCGCAAATAGTGATCAATATGTGGAAGTCGACATTGATGCATATCTAAAGTTTCAGGATGAAAATGACTGCACTGGTCTTATTATGTCTTTCGAAGATAATGACCCCAAATGGTCGTATTGTCGTTTTGATGATACCGGCAGGATGACCGAGGTAGTGGAGAAGCAAGTCGTCAGTGACGAAGCTACGGTTGGTATCTATAACTTTAAGAAGGGGGCTGACTTCGTTGCCGCTGCTAGAGAGATGATTGAAGATGATTTCCGCGTGAATGGTGAATTCTATGTCGCTCCAGCCTACAATTATCTAATCAACAAAAGTGCGACGATTCTACCATTCCGTATCGCTTCGGGGCTTGGAGGAATGCATGGCCTAGGTACGCCAAATGACTTATGCGACTTTAGGGCCACAATGGCTTACCAACAAAACGCAAGGGATCCGCAAGCTGAGCTGAAGGAGATGACTTTGGCTTATATGCAGGCGTTCTCAAAAAAAGATCTAACCAGGCTCGAAGTCTTATTTTCTGAGGATGCATATTTGAAGGACCCCGCGGGCAAGTTTGAGCCTAGGGTGCAACTTCTAGAATATGTGAAAGGTATTTTTGACGGAAGCGAGGGGGACATCCCTTTCTCAGCCAAGCGAATCTTAGTTGATGAAGCAGCAGCGACGACCATCATAGATTTCGACATTGAAATCGGAGGGAATCAACTTGAAGGAGTTGATCTCATCGAATGGGAGGACGGGCAGATTAAGTCGCTGGTTGCTTATTTGTAGGGACAGTGATTGCGGCTCTTATTGAGAATAGTCGATCTATTTATTGATGAAGTTTAAGACCATTATGAAACATACAAAAAATAATGAATATTAAGGATAAAATAATTGAAGAAAATGCTATAGCGCACGACGGGTGTGCTGAATTTCATGATCGAGCAGTACCCTATATTTCTAGAAGATCAGTTAGAAACAACATCTGGAAGCTCATTGAAGAACAGCTGGGAAATAACCAGAAACAAATAAAAGGAAGTGAAGTTCTAGAGTTAGGCTGCGGTACCGGAACTTTTTTGAACCTAGCAGATAAGCGGAAGGCTGCAAGTTATACTGGCCTGGACGTCAGTAGTGAAATGTTGAAGTTGGCTAGTAAGAAAAAGACTGAATATGTAGAACCTGAATTTATACTCAATGATTTAGAGAGTTTTTCTCAGAATACACCCCAAAAGTATGATGTCATCCTAGCCTCATCCTTTTTGCATCATTTATATGATCTCGAAGAGGGGTTGAATCAAATTAAGTCTATGTTAGTTGAAGGTGGCATATTTATATGTCTTCATGAGGAGATAAATAGGCGTTCTCGATCTCGTTCAGAAAGATTATCTAAAGTATTAGCATTACTTTCAGGGAATGAAGGATATGCCCGATATTCTTTTTGCAGAAGAATAATGATGATTCTAGAGCGCGAATTTTCTTTTCCTGCATTTCCCAAGTTTTCCGCAAGGTCATTGCGTCAGTTTCGGAGACGTATCTTCCAATTTAAAATCAGCAGTAATGTTAAAATAATTCGATTATTTGGTATAACTTTTGTTTCAAAGGTTGAACAGTCAGAAGGAACTCTCGAACCCAAGATAAGATTGAAAGTCGATACCGTTGAGGATATCAAC
>QXZO01000016.1:0-691 GCA_009886305.1 Betaproteobacteria bacterium | reverse complement strand
AACTGGGTTGATTACCAATTAAATGGTGATTATGATCTAGAGCAAAGCATCGCCTCTAAATTCGGAAATGTGATACCTTATTGTTACTATGAATTTTAATTTTTTAAGATATTTAATGATCAACCCAACCATCACATTTTTGTGATGGTGAAATGAAGTTATGGAATTTTTTAATGTGCTAATTGCTATTAAATGAAGATTGCAATTCAGTTTTATGGTCATTTGAGAACCTTTGAGCAGACTTACAAGTCGGTTCAGCAAAACTTATTTGATCGGTATGATTGTGACGTTTTTATTCACACTTGGGATGAATTGCAGCACAGAACCGTGACCTGGTATGACCAGGGAGATCAGTATGATAGGATAGACGATACATATATACAAAAAATCCATGAGTGTTATGATCCGAAGTCTTTACTGATTGAAAGTCAGGTCATGCCGGAAGAAGACATTATACTTCAATCGCATGTGATATCAGATGCTGTCATGTCATTAACGGGGCTTAAATACCTTTTCTACTCACAATATAAAGCTAATGAGCTTCGAAAGGAGTATCAAAAAAAGACAAATACAGAGTATGATTATGTGTTAGTGATTAGGCCAGATGTATTACTCAAAAATCCATTATGTATTGAGGCTTACATAACTCAGCAAGAATTTGTCAGCGGCAATACTGATCGCTGTAGGTTTT
>QXZO01000159.1 GCA_009886305.1 Betaproteobacteria bacterium | reverse complement strand
GGGTTTGGGCGAGTCACCGGAACCGGTTTTCCAGGAGAACGCTCAGGTGTGCTGCCCAGCCCGGTGAGGTGGAGCAAAATCGAGACAGCGACGCTGTCATACGGTTACGGCCTTTCCGCTACAGCCTTACAATTAGCTCAAGCTTATTCAGTAATCGCTGATCGTGGAATCCTAAAGCCCGTAAGTTTGATTAAGCTTAGTGACGGAGAAGTTAGTGATTTACCGCGCCAACAAATTGTGAGCCCTGACTTGAGTTTGGAGATTCTTGATATGCTGAGCTCTGTGGTTGATGCTGGTAGAGGCGGGTCTGCGATTGAAGCAAAAGTTCCTTTTTACACAGTGGCTGGCAAAACAGGAACTGCTCACGTAGTTGGAAAACGTGGATATGAAGAAAATCTCCACAATTCTTTATTTGTTGGATTAATACCTGTTTCCAAACCAAAACTTGTAATAGTGGTCGTTATTAATGAGCCAAAAGGAAGTGAGCATTATGGTGGGCAAGTCGCTGCGCCAGTATTTTCTCGAGTAGCATCAGGAGCTATGAGGATTTTAAATATTATTCCAGATGATTTGCCGCACTTACTGTCGGCTGGGGGTGAATAGGAATAGTGGAGTTTTCTTCGTATGCAAAAAAAGCATCACGGTTGAAAGAGCTTATAGTGGGGCTCCATAATTATCCTGATTTTTATCGACAAGATGTTGAGGTATATGGAATTCAGCTTGACAGTCGAATGATAAAAAAAGGTGATCTTTTTATTGCCTGTCGCGGCCGAAATCGCGACGCACGAGAATTCGTCAAAACAGCTATCGATGCCGGTGCGATAGCTGTTTGTGTTGATGCAGATGATAACTGGCGGCCGGTACAAATTATTGATGGAGTTCCTGTCGTCGCGATTGATAATCTAGCAGAGAATGTAAGTCTAATCGCTGGTCGATTCTATGACCATCCAAGCGATGAACTCTGTTTGATTGGTATCACTGGAACAAATGGCAAAACCTCATGTTGTCACTTTGTCGCTCAAATATTTGAGAGTGCGGGTCTAAGAGCCGGTACGATTGGGACTTTAGGCCTTTCAATGGTTTCTGAGAATGAGTATTTTTCGAATCCCGGAGACCTAACGACTCCCGATTCTGTGCATATTCAGAAGGGATTAAGAATGCTTCGAAATGCTGGTGCTAGAGTTGCAGTTATAGAGATGTCATCTATTGGGTTGGATCAGCATAGAGGAGCTGCACTCAAATTTAATTCAGCTGTTTTTACGAATTTGACAAGGGATCATTTAGAGTACCATGGAGACATGCTCGATTACGCGAGGTGCAAAAAATCACTCTTCTCGGCAGATGGCTTAGAATCGGCAGTGGTTAACCTCGATGATCCGTTTAGTAGCGAGATAATTAAGGAGCTTGATCCAGATGTTAAGCTTTGGACATACAGCAAAAAATATCCGGAGGCATCGATATATGCGGATAAAGTTATTTTAAATAAGGAGGGTTATTGTATGGGGCTTCATACCCCCATAGGTTCTATAAAGATAGAGGGGGCGTTGCTTGGTTCCTTCAACATATCAAATGTACTGGCCTCTATAGCAACGGTTTTTTCAACTGGCGCTTCTGTCACGACTCAGTTAGAAACATTTGGCACTTATGTTAAAAAACTTTATCCGGTTGATGGGAGGATGCAGCTCGTAGATGTAGGAGCGGACGTTACAGTTTTGGTTGATTATGCTCATACTCCCGACGGACTTCGAGCAGCATTGGGCGGCGCGCAGTCACATTCCTCCGCTGAGTTGTGGTGTGTTTTTGGTTGTGGCGGCGATCGTGATATTGGGAAACGCTCTTTGATGGGGAAAGTTGCCGAAGATTATTCTTGTATGACGATAATCACAGATGACAATCCTCGACATGAGGACGGAAACGAAATCGTTGGGGATATTCTTAAAGGTTTTAAAGCTCCACAAAGAGTAACAGTCATACGAAATCGTGCGGAGGCGATTGCTTACGCCATTGACTATGCGCCGTCTGGCGCTTTGATTGTTATCGCTGGGAAAGGTCATGAGAAATATCAAGAGAAAAACGGAATTAGAACCGTTTTTAACGATGTGGACCGAGCAAGATATGAGCTTTTGAAGCGTAAGGAAAAATGAAATGATCGGTTCACAGTCACTAAGCTCCCTTGCTCAAAATCTAAATTATTATAATGTGGTACCGGACATCGAGTTTTCAAGTATCTCGACTGATACTCGATCCTTGAAAAAGGGCGATTGCTACATTGCGCTGATCGGCGATCGTTTCAATGGTAACGATTATCTACAGATGGCTGCAATGTCGGGCGCAGTAGCTGTCATTTGCAGTAAGGCTTCTGAAATTCCAATTCCTACGCTAGTGGTAGAAGATACTCAGTTGATTTTGTCTGCGATTGCCAAAGAAAATCGCGCTAGGAGCACGGCTACTGTGATTGCTTTGACTGGAAGCCAAGGAAAAACTTCGGTTAAAGAAATGTTGGGTTTGATCTTAAATCGAAACGGAAAAACGCTGATAACGAGAGCAAACCTCAATAATACGATCGGAGTTCCGTTGACCTTAATTGAGCTCACAGAAAATGAGAAATTTGCAGTAGTTGAGATGGGAGCAAATGCGCAGGGAGAAATAGCAAAAAGTGTCGAGGTTGCGAGCCCTAATATCGCCCTCATAACGAATGCTAATTCAGCTCATTTGGAAGGCTTTGGATCGTATGAGGCGATTGTTGATGCAAAAGGAGAGATTATAGACGGCCTTGATTGTAATGGTGTTTTAGTTTTAAACGCGAATCAAAAAAGTTGCCATAGATGGATTGAGCGGGCGGGGTCAAAGACTGTCCGATTATTTAGTTATGGAATGCGCAATAAAAAC
>QXZO01000158.1 GCA_009886305.1 Betaproteobacteria bacterium | reverse complement strand
TCGATTTCCTAGGGCGAGAAATCAAAGTGTCTGTTGCGCCCGACGATGTGCTGCTTGCTCGCGATGTAGATTAAGCTCTATACTTAGAGCGGATGCGCCAGGAAGTTCACGCGACGGGTGAAGACCTCGCCGTGTTGACGGATGACTGCATTCTCATCATCTAGACCTGTACCCGCTAAATTACCGCGCTCGAGTATTTCGATACCCTCATCCGACAAGACAGTCAGAATGATTTCGGCATAAAGAAGAGTCGTGTTGATGCCATCGCTACCGCCAAAGGCATAATCGACATCTGGAGCTTTGTCTGCGTCCGTATCGTTGAGAGGATCAGGGTCAGCCAAACCAGTCTCTCCATAAATGAGCACCTTAAAATCAACCACGTTAGAGGCCAAAAAATTTTCAGCTGTAACAATTGCCACCTCCCCCCAAAAACTTGTATTTCCAACAGCGTCCTTTGTTAGAATCGACTGAGGACTGTTTGTACCTTGGGACTGCGAGCCCATCAAATTGTTGAACGTGTTTTCTGGGGTCTCCAACGCGCGATAGAGCGCGTAAACATTTGGACCGTCTTCGTAGGACTCTTTAAACTCTAAACGGTAGGCAATCGCGCAAATATCCCCTGGGGAGTTATTATCACGATCGAGAGCTGGTGAAAAAAGCTTCAATGCAACAGTCTGTGAAGCGTAGGGGGCAATAGCAGCGACATCTACCGGAGACTCAACGCGCAACCACTGTTGTTCGTTGTTCCGGAAAACAGCAGTTTCCAAGTCCTGTGTCAGCAAATCCAAGGCAATTCTAGCCTCAGCATTAGCCGAAAGTTTGCCTGAAGAACGATTCCAGACCTTTAGCACTTCGCTAGTTATTTGAATAACTAAGCCTGTAAGCACAATCATGATGACTGAAGCCACCATTATTTCGATGAGCGTGAAAGCACTCTTGCGCGTGCTTCGATTATGAGTGAATAAATACTTCATACAAATCAGCGTACGACTGCGGTGTTGTAGGTGAATAAAGCGTCACGCTCAGCCAATGCAGCTATATCTGAATTTGCGTCAAAGGTTATGTTTGGACCTGGTGCGTCTTCGGCAAAAATCCTCACCTCCATTGCGAAGTAGCCTTCGGGGTAATTATCAACATTAGTGTCGTTGAGCGTGTAAACATCGTCCGAAACCCTTTCCGTAGATCGGAGAGCCTGAGGAGTCACCGAAGACGGCGTCAATACTGCACGATAAATAGCCCCTACCGCATCAGTAAAATCTCCAGGTGAAATAGTTGCCGCAGGGTCGGCGACGGTCTCGTTGTTTCTAAAGCCTACCCGTAAGGTAAGGTCTTCTGAATTGGCAGTTCTGTAGGCACGAAAGACAAAAATTGTGGCGTGCCCGTCACCAGCAACAGCATTAAATATGTTATTGAATTTTGAATTTGCGGCATCGCCTATCGCAGGCGAATTTTGTAAAAACGCATTGATCGTATTGACCACTGAAGAAACTTCGTCGGTCTTCTCAACCTCATCAACTGACTGCAGTGTCGGTCCTAGCAGTCCTACTAGAGCAAGCACGGTGACGAGGAAGATGCCGATCGCCAGAACGACCTCAATTAGGCTAAAACCTTTTTTGCAACTAAAATACGTGGTTTCTATAGATGAAGTTGCCATTTTCATGAAGATAAAATTTAAAAACTAGAATGAAATTTTAGAACGTTCCGATGGGGTAATAGCATCGGGTTCATCTACTTTAGTAGTTGTTCCGACTCGCCTAAATATGAGCGCAGTCCGGAGGAAGGATTTGTCTTTGTCGACACGTAACTCACTTACCCCAGTAGCGTCGGTCAGCAAGGTAGCAGCCCGAAGAACCAAGTAAGCATTTGGGGCCGCTGCATTTCCATTACTACTGAATTCATACCAGTAATACTCTGCACCGATCAAACCAGCTTCCGCAAGAGTTTTAGGATAATCCAATTGCATGGTATTCACTGTCGACCAAATAGCCCCCGAATCAGACTCCCGAGAACTTGTGGTTGCGTCAAAATAGATACCTTCGGGTAAGTATGTACCCTGAGTAGCAGCTATCCAACCAACATCCCCATTTACGTCAGTTCCTTCATAGACTATTCCGAAAAAACGACGAAAACGCTCAATATCGGAGGTGTCATTGTTGATGATTAAGCGAACTTTGGCATTCTTCAAAATAGCTTGCCCACGAGCGCCTTGAGCTATACCCGAAACAATCCTCTGGGACGAACTCAGTGCCGCACCGTCACCTCCGGAACCACCAATAAATATGATTGAAGATGCAATAAGAATAATACTGATCACAACCAGTAACTCAATCAATGTGAAGGCTTGTTTTGCTTTAGCTTTCATTAACAAATTTTAGTCCCAGAGTGTATAAGCAGGTGCTCCAAGATCTTCGTCCTCTTCAACATAGGCTGTGATGGAAGTTCTTAGTTTTTTGGTCGCTGGGTCAGGATCGACAAAACCGTCACCGTCAGCGTCCAGTTCAATAAAAATTTCGATATTATTGAAGCGATCGGAGATTTGATCCAGCGAGACAACATCAGAATCGTTGATGAAAAACTCTGACTCCGAAAAACTGTGGAATGCTATTTTCTTACGATTTCCTGTCGAACGAGCGGTAGGAGTCTCGATAACGCCACCATCGGGCTCACGGCCAGATAAAGTTTGAATAAACACAGTGCACTTTCCTGTAGTGTTAAGAGCAAACGTTTCGCTATCGGAAGAAGCTGTATCTACAAACGGGAAAAACCCGTATTCGCCTTTAAACATCTGGATAGCCGTCACATAATTGGATAATTGTGACTTAGAAGCTGCAACATTGGCCTGTTTGCGAACCGCTCCGACCGTAGGTATTAGTATCCCAGCAAGAATGCCAATAATCGCAATGACCATCAGCAATTCAATGAGCGTGAAAGCTTGTGTTGTCTCTTTTTTCATAAGTTATTCGCCAGCGTAGATGTTATCGATATTTTCATCTTCATCTTTGAAATCAGGAAGTATTTCGCCCGAAGCCTCATCTAAACCCGCTGAGCTAGCTGATCCGTCAGGTCCCAGTGAAAATAATATGTAACCAAACCTAGACCAAGGCCCTCCAGCTGTACCCAATTTATGTTGGCCAGGGTCTTTGTAGATATACACGTAGGAATTCCCCCAAGGGTCAGTGAAATATGTCTCTTCGCTGGGCGAAGCTTCTGTTGAGCCTGTGGGCCAATCACGGCTCAATGACAATCGCGAAGCATCGAGCACAGAGTCTCCATTAGTAAAAGTTTGTCCAAGCGAATTTGTGCCCCCCGACTGAGTGCCATCAACGGCTTGCCAACCCACCAAAGTTTTCAATAAGCCATGCGAACCGCCCTCCCTCGCTCCCTTTGCTGAGACGTTATTCGTACCTACCCATGGGTAATCGCCGTATTTGGACTTAAACGCTTCAATCGCCTGCGAAATCGTAGCCAGCTCTGCTTTAGCCTTGGTACGTGCCTGCGCATTTTGCACGCCGCGTGAAACACCGAAGGTGATACCAGCAAGGATCAGTATCACGGCAATAACCATTAGAAGCTCAATCAAGGTGAATCCTTGTTGGCGCTTACTCTGGGAATAAATATGAGGGGGATTGTATAACATGGGGATGTAAACTGGAATTTATCAGTATTATATGAGGCAAAATAACGCCTTTAAATCAATTACTGTCAACTCTGCTCTAGGGCAGTTAAGTTA
>QXZO01000157.1:10583-12694 GCA_009886305.1 Betaproteobacteria bacterium | reverse complement strand
TGTAGCCCAAGCTGGTCGATCGCATGTAATTACTATTGCTACAAATATGGCGGGTCGTGGAACAGATATCGTGCTTGGTGGTATGCCGGTTGATTCGGATCAGGATGGTGAGTGGCAAAAACGGCATGATGAAGTGTTGGCGTTGGGTGGTCTGCATATTATTGGTACAGAACGACATGAGTCTCGTAGAATTGATAATCAGCTTAGAGGCCGCTCAGGCAGGCAAGGCGATCCGGGCTCTACGCGGTTTTATTTATCCCTAGAGGATTCGCTTTTGAGAATATTCGCGTCCGACAGAGTGGCGTCGATCATGGAACGGTTGAAGTTACCAGAGGGTGAGGCGATCGAGCATCCATGGGTCACGAAAGCGATCGAAAATGCGCAACGAAAGGTTGAAGGTAGAAATTTTGATATCCGTAAACAACTACTAGATTTTGATGATGTCGCTAATGAACAAAGAAAAGTAATCTATGAGCAACGAAACGAATTATTAGATTCAATAGACACCACTGATATGGTTTCTGGCATGAGAGAGGGTGCGATTGAAGACTTGGTCGATAGTTATGTGCCACAGAGCTCTTTGGAAGAGCAATGGGATGTGCCTGCCTTAGAAAATTCTCTGCGCGCAGACTATACCTTGGAAGTCGATCTCAGTAAGTTGATGGAGGAGGCCGCTGAGCTAGAACCTCAGAATATTGTTGATGAGATCAAAGATAAAGCACAAAATTTTTATAATGAAAAAATGGTTGACGCTCCCGTTGATGCAGTTCAGCAATATGAGCGTTCTGTGATGTTGCAAAGTATCGATTCGCATTGGCGTGACCATCTAGCTGCGTTGGATCATTTGCGCCAGGGGATACACCTTCGAGGTTATGCTCAAAAGAATCCTAAGCAAGAGTACAAACGTGAAGCATTTGAATTGTTCTCTATGTTATTGCAGACAGTAAGAAATGAGGTAACTAAACTGTTGATGAGTGTTAGGATTCGGAGCGCAGAAGAAGTTGAGAACATTTCTAGAGAGCAGAAAAGCGTTTCTGGTGTTGTATATAATCACGGTAATGACCAAGGGGGGAGCCAGGCCCAGGGTAATGGATCTCAAGTAAAACCTGATACCTTTGTCAGATCACAAAAAAAATTAGGGCGGAACGAGCCTTGCTGGTGCGGATCGGGAAAAAAATATAAGCATTGTCATGGGCGACTTGGATAATACTGCGTGAGCGAGTCAAATATAGATGGTAGTGATCATATATTCGCAATAGAGGGTCTTACCCTCGGCGCAACCAGTGCTGCTATTCGTAAAAGAGGTCGACCGGATTTAGTTGTGCTGTTGTTGCAAGAAAATACAACTGTTGCGGGTGTCTTTACTCAAAATAACTTCAGTGCCGCACCGGTGCAAATATGTCAGCAACAATTGACTCAAGGTGAGCCAATTGTTGCAATGGTGATTAACACTGGAGTGGCTAATGCTGGGACTGGAGAGAATGGTCTCGTCGACGCGAAAAAGATTTGTCAAGAGTTGGCTGATCTATTGGAGGTTAACCAGGAATCAATACTTCCTTTTTCTACAGGCGTGATTATGGAGCGGTTACCTGTTGAAAAGATAATTGCTGCTCTTCCGCAGTGCCTCAGATCTCAGAATAAGATGGGTTGGGAAGACTCCTCTAGAGCAATACTTACCACTGATCTAGTACCTAAATTGTCTTCTAGAATTTTTGATGTTGAGAATTGTCCGATTCGGGTGACTGGTATGGCCAAAGGCTCGGGTATGATCAAACCAAATATGGCTACGATGCTCGCCTTTGTGGCAACCGACGCGTGTATTTCCGCTGATTGCCTTGATGAAATTGTCAAGTATGCGACTGAGCAGACCTTTAACCGGATTAGCGTTGATGGGGACACATCTACCAATGATAGTTTTATGTTGATTGCAACTGGTGCCTGTGGGGCCCCACGGATCACTTCGAACACCGATGTCGGATTTACAAAAATCCGGGATGAGATAACCATGGTTTGTGAGGATCTCGCCAAAAAAATTGTACTTGATGGAGAGGGTGCAACAAAATTTATAGAAATTAGAGTGGAAGACGGATTATCTGTTGAGGAGGCCAGAG
>QXZO01000157.1:0-10573 GCA_009886305.1 Betaproteobacteria bacterium | reverse complement strand
CGTAACGAAAATCGAAATAGAAATAGGCGATATTTTAGTTGCGCAGAATGGCGGAGCGGCCCCTAATTATCGAGAGATTGATGTTAAGCCATTAATGGAAGCAAACAATATTGTCGTTACAATAAAACTGAATCGAGGAAAAGATTCAGTGACCATTTGGACCTGTGACCTATCGCACGACTACATCAAGATTAATGCTGAATATAGGAGTTAGAAGTGTCTGATTGGGAAAGCGTTTTGGAGCGGACCGAGTCGCTGCTTCAGCGACTAGAGTCCTACTTACCCGAACGAGCAGAGCATATTATTGATTGGGAAAAAGTCGTTGCATCTCGTTGGCGTTTTTACAACGAGCGAGGATTTTTACAACCAGTAGAAATGTCTGACCCTATACACATTAGAGATTTGTCTGCGATTGACGATCAAATTAAATTAGTAGAGATGAATACTCGACAATTCATCGCTGGATTGCCGTCGAATAATGTTTTATTGACGGGATCAAAAGGTACGGGGAAGTCTTCATTGGTTAAGGCTTTGCTTAATAAATACGCCAAAAAAGGTCTACGACTGATTGAAGTAGATAAGGCTCATTTATATCAGTTACCTCAAATTATTGACTTAGTATCCAAGGATTCACATCGGTTCATCATATTTTGTGACGATTTGTCTTTTGGTTCTGACGACGACGGATATAAAACTCTTAAGGTCGCGCTTGATGGATCGGTCGCTACAAAGTCAGAAAATATCCTCATTTATGCAACCTCTAACCGTAGACATCTTTTGCCTGAGTACATGTCAGAAAATTTAGAGTCGACGTACAAGGGAGAGGAAATTCACGCGGGTGAAAACGTTGAAGAGAAAATATCACTATCAGAACGTTTTGGGGTCTGGGTCCATTTTGACGGATTTACCCAAGATGAGTACATAAAAATTGCCAGTTATTGGGTAAAAACGTTGTCGAACGATATTTATCATGCTGATGAAAAGGTGATTAGGCGCTCATTGCAATGGGCGCTAGAGCGTGGATCGAGAAGCGGACGTGTGGCTTATCAATTTGCTAAAAATGAAGTTGGGTCCAGAAAATTAAAAGAGATGAGGAAAACCAACGGTAGGTGAGAGTAATGATTCAAGTTGTAGCCGGTATAATTTTTGACTCTGACGGGCATTTTTTGTTAGCACGCCGACCTTCTGGAAAGATTTACGAGGGATTTTGGGAGTTCCCGGGTGGTAAAGTTGAAAAATATGAGTCTGCATCTAAGGCTTTGGCCAGAGAGTTAGAGGAAGAGCTTGGGATTACTCCACAAAAAATGCAGTCTTGGATTCGAAAGAAATTCCGATATCCACATGGAGAAGTTAATATCGAGTTTTTCAAGGTCAGCCATTGGACAGGCGAAATTAAATCGTTAGAAGGTCAAGAATTACACTGGCAAAAATTACAAGCTTTGGAAGTGGCGCCAATCTTAGAACCAAACATACCGATATTAAAGTCGTTGCATTTGCCTGACCGTTACTTAATCACCAATTTAGCAGATTTAGGACAGGATAGGTTTTTTCAACGCCTTTCGAATGCAGTTAGCCAAGCTCCTCAATATATTCAAATTCGGGAAAAGCATTTATCGATAAGTGATTTAGAGGCCTTCACGACAGAGGTATTGCGTGTCTGCCGCTCTAGTGGTAGCAAAGTTTTGCTCAATAGTCACATTGATATCTGCGATAAACTGGGGGTGGATGGGATCCACTTAAACTCCACTCAACTTAAAAATATAACCAAACGTCCTGATTTCAATTTATGCGCAGGGTCTTGCCATGACAAGGCTGATTTGGCGATAGTCGATGAATTAGAACTGGATTTCGCAGTCCTCAGTCCAGTGAAAGTGACTAACTCTCATCCAGAAGGAGTTCCTCTGGGATGGAAAAATTTTAATACATTGATTGATGGAGTTAAGACGCCTGTCTACGCTTTGGGAGGACTATCTGAAGGTGATTTGCAAGATGCTTGGGTCCATGGCGCCGTTGGGGCCGCGATGATGCGCGGGGCTTGGTAAATGCTCACTCAATTTAAGTTTTCATCGCTAACGTCATCTTCAACCGAGACACTGTAGTTGCCCATTACCCAGTTCCCTGTGTCGATGAGTTTGCATCTCTCTGAACAAAAAGGACGAAATCGTGACTCTTCTTGCCATTTTACCGAGTTACCACAATGGGGGCATGTCACAATTTTTTCTTTCATTTTGATGTGTTTCCTCTATTCTTAGCATCGTTTAACTCTGACGATATGCGAATATATTTTTCATGCAAAAGGTGTACTTGTTCTAGCAGTGCGGATATGGAGCCACAGTTTTGAATTATGTCATTGGCTACGGCCAAACGGTTTTTCCGTGTGGCCTGTGTGCGCAGGATATCTCTCACTTCACTCTCGCTCAGATTATTACGTTTTTTTACTCGGTTGATTTGTGTTTTTTCATCGCAATCTACTACCAATACTCGATTGATAAATTCGTATGGCTCTTTTTCAACGAGCAACGGTACAACTACAATAGTATAAGGCCCATTTGTATCGCTTAGAGCTTCTTCTACTTTTTGACGGATTCTTGGATGAAGAATACTCTCTAATTTTTTTCGGGCTGCGTCATCGGCAAATATTATCTCTCGAAGTTTTACTCTGTTCAGTTGGCCTTTTTCTAGAATATTTGATCCGAAGGTATCAGCAATTATTTTTAAACAATCCGAATTAATACGAGTTAGTAAATGAGAAATTTTGTCAGTATCTATGACGCGAACACCCAAGCCCTCAAAGGCCTCTGAGGCCGCACTTTTTCCTGACCCGATCCCACCCGTTAATCCGACAATCAATTTTTCAATCATTGTTTCTCCAATTTACGCGAGATTAGCTTGACTGATTTCACTGACTTATCTTTTGTTTGCAAAATCTCTAGGTAGTAATCTGAAATTTGTATTGAAATTCCTGTTTCCGGTATTTGCTGAAGGTGGTCGAGTATGAGGCCATTTAATGTCTTTGCGCCATCGAGGGGAAATTCAAGCTGAAAGTCTCTATTTAGGTCTCGGAGCGTCATGGCGCCATCAAGTACTAAACTGCCGTCTCTCATTTGTTTTGCCGAAGATGTAAATAAAGGAGATTGAGTCGTAAATTCGCCCACGATTTCTTCAATAATATCCTCAATGGTAATCAATCCCATGAGGTCTCCATACTCATCAACGATGTAAGCCATCCGTTCTTGGCGTTCTTGAAAATTTTGGAGTTGTGCTAATAAGTTGGTATCTTTAGGGATGTAATATGGATCCTTGAGTATCTGCTTAATTGACTCCATTGTGATTTGGTTGTCTTCGGAGACGTTTAATAATTTACGAAGATGTATGACCCCTACTATTTCGTCAGGATTATCTTTAAAGACCGGTAAGCGTGTATGGTTTGAAGTTATTATCTCAGACCTAATTTCTTCGATTGGTGAATTTAATTCAATAGCCTCAATCTTGTTTCTTGGGACCATAAGGTCTTCAACTGTTATGGCTTGTAGGTCAAACAAGTTGGCGAGCATACTTTGATGTTTCCTGGGCAAATAGTTACCTCCCTCTAGCACGAGCGTACGGAGTTCCTCCTGACTTAATTGAGATGCTTGATTTCCGGATATTGGTTTGATTCGCAGAAACCATAATATGACCTTTACAATACTATTAGCCACTAACACAAACGGATGCATTAATCGCATTAAAGGTTCAAGAACATAGCTCGCCGGTAATGCAATTTTTTCAGGAAAACTTGCCCCTATAATTTTAGGAGTGATTTCGCTAAATATCAGAAGGGCTACTGTCACAATGAGTGTCGCGATAGTTAGGGATAGCTCGCTCTCCCCGAGTAATTTGAATGTGATGGCTGTAACTAGTGCAGCAGCTGCAGTATTTGACAGATTGTTACCTAGGAGAATTGACCCCAGTAGCCGATCGGTTTGTCCTAACAAATTCAGAGTTTTTTTTGCACCGCGATGTTTCTTTTTGGCCAAGTGTCGTAGTTGATATTTATTCAACGCCATCATACTTGTCTCAGATATTGAGAAGAAGCCGGACACGACGATGAGAATTAAAAAGAGAATAATCAGTGTTTGAATGGAAACATCATCCATAATCTTTACCTATATTAGTGGTTTAATTCGCTAAGAAATATGAGGAGTAACTGATGGGCATTAGCCCGGATCAGTATTGTGGATTGCGCAATATAATTTCAGATACGAAGCGCGATCCAAGATATGCAAGAATTAAGAGAAAGAAGCCCATGACTAAAATCTTACGCGCAGCTTTGCCTCTCCATCCAAGCGCGTATCGACCAATTAATAGTGCGGCAAAGAGTAGCCAAGAAGCGATACTAAAAATTATTTTATGGTTTATGGGAAGTAATGTGGATTGAATTTTATGTGAAACCAGACCGCCACTCATTAATGCTGCCGAGAGCGTGATGAAGCCAATGAGTACGATAGTAAACAAGAGATTCTCGAGTTTAAGCAAGGGGGGTAAGTTATTGATGATTGGTGAGAGCTTATGTTGGTGCAGACTCTTTTCCAGATATCCCATAAAGATGGCGTGAATTAGTGATACTGATAGCACTCCATACGCAACTATCGAAAGTATCAGGTGGAGTTTAAATATTGGTAACTCTGAGTTGGGGATATGGGTGGAAGGTCCATCTAGCAGCGGTAACAACGAGGCAATCGCGCCAAACGGTAGCGAAAATGCAGGTAATGAGTTTTTCCCAACCCATATACTGTGGCTGGCGTATATGAGACACGTGGAAGCAACAATAAGGGAAGTAAAATTACCCAGCCCTAGCTGAAGTCCCGAAGATCCAAGGGAATAATGATAAGTAAGAGCAAAATGTAGTCCAACAGGTAACAACGTTAAGGGGTTAATCCAGGGCTTGAACTTAGTTGTCGGGCCCTCGCTCGTCGTTATGCCCAGTTGTCGCCATATAATTAGCGACAACACGGAATAGGAGAGGGTTGTGGCTAGATGAAGTAGAATTGGAGTCATAGTTTTAAATTAGATCGTAACAGAATATGAGTCTAAATTTAATTAGGCTTTCCTTCAAACTCCTCCAAACTATATGCTAGAGACATTATCGGATCGCCTATCCAAAGTCATCAAGACGGTTACAGGCCAAGCTAGACTTAATGAGTCGAACATAAAAGATGCACTAAGAGAAGTGCGTATTGCTCTATTAGAGGCTGATGTGGCCCTTCCGATTGTTAAGGATTTCATCGAAGAGGTGAAGGCCAAAGCTGACGGTGAAGAGGTTCTAGGAAGTCTCACGCCAGGCCAGGCTCTCATAGGCGTAGTTAAAGACGAACTTACTGCATTAATGGGAACCCGAAATGCAGAACTGTCATTAAGCGTCCAACCGCCGGCCATAATTTTAATGGCAGGACTTCAGGGTGCCGGTAAAACAACGACTTGCGGTAAGCTCGCTCTAAAACTTCTTAACGACAAAAAACGTGTACTGCTCGTTAGTTGTGACATACGTCGTCCAGCAGCTGTAGCACAATTGGCTACGATCGCGAAACAAGTGGGTGTTGACTCATATCCGCCCGAGAAAGATATGTCCGCGCTACAAATTGCTGAGTCGGCACTTGAGGTTGCTAAGAAAAATTTTTATGACGTTGTCATCATAGATACCGCTGGTCGATTATCGATAGATCAAGAAATGATGAATGAAATTAAAGCGCTCAGTGCAGCATTAAATCCCGTAGAGACCTTGTTCACGGTAGACGCGATGCAGGGTCAGGATGCTGTTAATGTTGCACGCGCATTTTCTGAAGCTCTTACACTGACAGGTGTCATCCTCACTAAGATGGATGGGGATTCTCGTGGAGGTGCGGCCTTATCAGTCAGAAAGGTTACGGGTCAACCTATCAAGTTCATTGGTACTGGCGAAAAAATGGATGGTCTTGAGGCCTTTTTCCCCGAGCGACTAGCTACTCGCATCTTGGGGATGGGGGACATTCTCTCATTAGTAGATGAAGCAAAAAAGTCGGTAGATGATAAAGAGGCAGTAAAGCTTGCCAAAAAATTAAAATCAGGTAAACGTTTTAACCTTGAAGACTTCAAGTCGCAGATGCAACAAATGCAGAAAATGGGTGGTATGGGTGCGATTATGGAAAAGCTTCCTTCCAGTCTATCCCAGGCAGCACAGGGTGCTTCGCTAGATGAGAATGCTGCACTTCGAACAATAGGCATTATTAATTCTATGACCTTTGTTGAGCGTCGTCGTCCAGAGGTGATTAAGGCCTCTCGTAAGCGGCGGATAGCTAAAGGTGCCGGTGTGAGTGTTCAGGAGGTCAATAAATTACTGAAACAATTTGAGCAAATGCAAAAAATGATGAAATTAATGGGTAAAGGAGGAGGTCTCAAGCGCATGCTTTCCGGTATGGGCGGCGCAATGGGTGGGCGATAATGGATAGATAGTATTGATTTTGAATATTTGATCTGCAAAGGAAAGTTGTGATGTTTCGTATTTTTAAAGTGATGGCTCTATTATGCTTTGTCCCTATTTATGCGTTTGGCGCAAGCGAGTATAAGGCTTATTCGGACTATGAAAGGGAGAGCAATTGGGCAGACCAAATAATCCCCTCCATTATTGTTGGAAACCCGGTTTGGATAGAACAGACAAACGGACATAAGTTTTTAGGTATCTACACCGAGGCAGAGAATCCTAAGGGTGCCGTGATAGTAGCGCATGGTCGTGGATGGAATCCTGACTTTGAGTTGTACGGGATGTTGCGTATTTTGTTGGCGGATGCAGGCTACAGCACGTTATCGATCCAAATGCCAATTCTAGGTGGAGGGGCAAAGGTGGGTGACTACATACCGACTTACCCAGAGGCCTTTCATCGCTTTGATTTGGCGGCTGAATTCCTGAGTGAAGAGGGTTTTGAAAATATCTCGATAGTTTCACATAGTCTAGGCGCTACGATGGCTAATCACTATCTTATAACGGTAGATGAGACGTTGGTAAATTCTTGGGTATTTATCAGTATTCTTAATGGTTTACAAGAAATGTTCAGGATAAAAATCCCGGTCATGGACGTTTTTGCCTCTGATGATTGGGAAATTACTGTTGTTGGCGGATATGAACGAAAACAACAAATTTTAAAGGTCGAAGGTTCCAGGCAAGTTGTTATTCAGAATGCGCTTCATTTTTTTGAGCGTCGTGAGGAAACTCTTGTATCGGAAATTGCTGAATTTCTAGATTCACTTTATTCGAAATGACGAAGAGATAGGGCTGGAATCTAAAATTACATGCGTTTAGTTGCGCCCTATATTAAAAAAAGCGTACAATTGCCGGCTAATTGAATTTCGATCGCAATTTAACGAAGACTTTACGGATACCAAATAAATGGTTGTAATCAGATTATCAAGGAGTGGCAGTAAGCGCCGTCCTTTCTACAACATGGTTGTAGCAGACTCCAGAAAACCACGAGATGGGCGCTACCTCGAACGCGTTGGCTTCTATGATCCACAGGCTCCTGAGGGTGTAGAGGGGCTCCGAATTGATGTCGATCGAGTTAATTTTTGGCAAGACAAAGGAGCTCAGTTATCAGATACAGCAGCTCGATTAGTCAAGCAGCTTGGCGGAAAACAGTCAGCCTAAAGATATAGTTTTAATGGGTCGCCTGTCGGCCCCTTACGGCGTCAAGGGCTGGTTACGAGTGCAATCCTATGCCTCATCTTCTTCTATTATCGATTATCCAATATGGTGGGTAAAGTTTGATTCTCATTGGGTAGCTCTTGAGCTTGCCAGTGTTCGCGCGTACCAGAATGATTTTGTCGCTAAATTTATTGGTTTTGATGATAGAGATCAAGTAGCGAAATTGAAGGGTGTTGAGTTTGGCGTAGAGCGGCAACGGCTACCAACACTTGAGCATGATGAGTACTATTGGCATGAACTCATTGGTTTTGCGGTGATTAATACCTCTGGTGAAACTTTCGGCGTAATAGATCATTTATTTGATTCGGGCGCTCAAGCTGTAGTTGTAACTAGAGACGAAGAGCGTGAGCGATTGATACCCTGGGTCGATCACATTATCAAACAGATTGATCCTGAAAGTCGAGTACTTACGGTTGACTGGGGTCTAGATTACTAACTTTGCAAAGCTATAACTGGCCATGAAGCGCTACGACGTTATTACATTATTCCCTGACATGTTCTCCGCACTGACTGAAAGTGGAGTAACTGGTCGAGCCGAAGGCCGCGGTATTTATGATCTCGTGTGTTGGAACCCAAGAGAATTTGCTGATGACCCAAGGCGTACCGTCGATGACCGACCATATGGTGGAGGAGCGGGCATGGTTTTGATGGCCGACCCATTGGTGAAGGCAATTGATACGGCTAAAAAAAGACAAGCAGGTAGCGGAGTGCGAAGCAGTGCGACTATCTACTTGTCACCCCAAGGGCGTGTGTTAACTCAACAATTAGTTGAAGAGATGTCATCCCTTGATGGCTTGGTTCTACTGTCGGGTCGTTATGAGGGTATTGATGAGCGAGTTATCGAAACAAGGGTTGACCATGAAATCTCCATTGGAGATTACGTATTGTCAGGAGGCGAACTCCCGGCAATGGTTCTTTTGGATACCATCATTCGTTTGCTCCCAGGTGTGGTCAATCATCTAGAGTCGGTGGTTGACGAAAGTCACACTTCTGGGGTACTCGAATATCCGCAATACACTAGGCCTGAGGTTTTCGAGGGGCAACGAGTGCCTGATGTGTTACTCAGTGGACATCATGCGCAAATTACACAATGGAGAAATGAGCAAGCCAAGGAGCGAACGCGCTTGCGAAGGCCAGATCTTCTGAAAAATGAAAATTCCGAAATTCACACGGCTAACTGGTCTGGAGCACAATTAACAAAGACAAAGGGATGATTGCCTTTCGTAGGAATAACAAGATATAATTGCGGGTTAAGGAGTAATAAACATGAATTTAATAGCTCAGATAGAAAAAGAAGAAATTGAACGCTTAGGTGCGACAATACCTGACTTCGCTGCTGGTGACACCGTCGTAGTTAACGTAAACGTGGTCGAGGGAGAGAGGAAACGCGTTCAAGCATACGAAGGCGTCGTTATCGCAAAGAAAAATCGCGGTCTAAACTCGTCCTTTACCGTTCGTAAGATAAGCTCGGGTGTGGGCGTGGAGAGGACGTTTCAAACTCATTCTCCACTCATCGCAAGTATTGAGGTTAAAAGACGTGGTGATGTGCGACGAGCGAAATTATATTACCTCAGAGAGCGCTCAGGTAAGTCGGCACGAATTAAAGAAAAGTTACCTCAGAAGCGAAAAGCCGCTGCGGAAGTCTAATGCTATTCAGGTAGATCGCTCTCAATGATCCTAAATGGCGACTGAATTGGTCGCCATTTTTGTTTCTGTCGCATGCGTTAAATTGGGAGGATAAATTGTTGGTGTCCATCTGTCAGACTTATGTCTCAGCTCCTTTTGGGTATGTCCGTGTTCTGTCTTCAATTGATTGTGTTACGAAGATAGAACTGCTTGCCTGTCGCATATCCACTAGTACTAGATTAAATAAGTTTGCCTTAGAAGCTCGGGAACAAATTAAGGCATATTTAAAAAATCCAAATTTTAAGTTTGACCTACCCATCGATATTCAAGGTAGTAGCTATCGTAAGCGGGTATGGAGTGAGATTTTAAGGATTCCAGTAAGAGAAACTAGAACTTATTCCGAGATCGCTGCTTTTATGGGCTCCTCTGCCAGAGCGGTAGGCAGTGCATGTGGCGATAATCGTCTGCCGCTTCTCATACCATGCCATCGTGTCGTGGCTCAATCAGGTCTCGGAGGGTATATGCATGCATCCATTGGTTTTTCGTTAAAGGTAAAATGGTGGTTACTTCATCACGAGGCCAGTTTAGCCAATTAACTTTATGGATCCCAACGATAGCGTGAGGATGGTTGACTATTTCTCTGACTCTTTATGGTTAGAGGATGGATTATCGAAAAATACGTTGGATAGCTACCGACGAGATTTACATTTATTTTCCGTTTGGTTGAGAGAAACACAAGACGTCTCGAATCTATTAAAGGTTTCAAACGAACATATTTTGGGCTACCTAGCATATTGCTTTGATTGCGGTAAAAAACCAAGGACCACTGCAAGATGCTTATCGGTTTTGAAGCGTTTTTATCAGTTTTCATTGAGAGAGGGGAAGCTAAGGGTTGATCCTACTTTGAATGTCGAGGCACCCAAAATAATGAAAGGTTTACCTTCGGTATTGATTGAAGAAGAAGTGGCCCGTTTAATTGAATCCCCAGAGATTATTACCCCTATTGGTTTGAGGGATCGGTCAATGCTTGAAACTCTTTACAGTAGTGGTCTTCGAGTATCGGAATTGGTGCCTTTAAATCTCAATCAACTTAACCTTTCGGATGGCGTGGTAAGAGTTTTAGGGAAGGGAGCTAAGGAGCGTGTTCTGCCGTTAGGTGAAGAGGCCGTTGACTGGATAGTGCGTTATTTAGAAGACGGACGTCCCAGCCTATTATCCGGGCGACTGTCTGATGCT
>QXZO01000156.1 GCA_009886305.1 Betaproteobacteria bacterium | reverse complement strand
CCGCTTTGGGAATCCCCGAGCACTTCCCCAGCGCCACGTATTTCGAGGTCATGCATGGCAAGGAAGAAGCCAGATCCGAGGTCTTCCATAAGTTGAATTGCTTCGAGCCTTTTTTGTGCGGGACCTTTTAATTTAACGCCGTCAGTCGTCATTAAGTATGCATATGCTTGATGGTGAGATCTGCCGATCCTCCCGCGAAGCTGGTGCAGTTGTGCAAGCCCAAATTTTTCGGCTCGATTAATGATGATGGTGTTTGCGGTAGGAATGTCTATCCCTGTCTCAATGATGGTGGTACACAACAGGATATTGAAGCGCCCTTGATAAAAATCTCTCATAACATATTCGAGATCTCGTTCATGCATTTGTCCGTGCGCAATCCGTATAGATGCTTCTGGAACTATTTCGATTAACTTTTCTAACTCTCTTTGTATCGAATCCACTTCATTGTGTACGTAGTATATTTGTCCTCCACGTTTTAACTCTCTTAATATTGCTTCCCTAATAATCCCTCGGCTGTATGACATAACAAAGGTTTTGATGGAGAGTCTTTTTTCCGGCGGAGTTGTGATTACGGAAAAGTCTCTTAGACCTTCCATACTCATTGCTAAAGTCCTCGGTATAGGAGTTGCGGTGAGAGTTAGAATATCGGTTTCGGCCCGTATGGCTTTCAAAGCTTCTTTATGACGCACACCAAAGCGATGTTCTTCGTCAACAATAATTAACCCAAGGTCATGAAATCGAACATCCTTTGAGAGGAGTTTGTGTGTTCCGATAACAATATCTACTTTTCCTTCCTTTAATCCGTCTATGGTTTCTGAGACCTCTTTTTTACTTCTAAAACGAGATAATTCGCGCACTTGTACTGGAAGACTTGCGAATCGGTCAGAGAATGTTTGAAAGTGTTGTTCAGCTAGTAGGGTTGTTGGAACAAGAACAGCTACTTGGGCATTATCAGCGACAGCCACGTATGCAGCGCGAAGAGCGACTTCCGTTTTACCAAAGCCTACGTCACCACAAATGAGTCGATCCATAGGTTTATCGGACTTCAAATCATTGATGGTCTCTTCGATAGCCTGGTGTTGATCTCTTGTTACCGTGAATGGAAAATCCTCGCAGAAAGTTGCATATCCATCCTTGTCTAAATGTCGCGATAGCCCTTTCTTAGAGGCGCGCTGTGCGTATATGTTTAATAATTCCGCAGCAGTGTCTCTAATTTTTTTGGCTGCTTTTTTCTTGGCTCTATCCCACTTTTCACTGCCTAGACGGTGGACTGGAGCTGTTTCTGGCGGCCCACCTGAATACCTACTGATCATTTCGAGCTGTGAAACTGGCACGTATAGAAGATCTCCATCAGCGTATTCGATAGTGAGGAATTCTGTATCTCCCTCTCCCATATCCAACATGACTAATTCTTTATAACGACCAATTCCATGTTGCAAGTGTACGATCGGATCATCTTTTCGAATTTCCGAAAGATCCCTAACAAGATTTTCCGTCGAAATTTTTTGTTCACGTTTGCTTAGCGTCCTGGTTTGTTGTGGATAAAGCTCAGATTCTGTAATAACAGCGAGCGAACCGTCGAGACAGGAAAAACCATGATCTATAAGCCCTACAGCTATGGGAAGCTTTTCAGTCACGTTAGGTACGTATTTCCATCCCTCGACGTCCACTGTCTGTATTGAGTGCTCGTGAAATAAGGTTTTGATAGTTTCTCTTCTGCCGGGACTATCTGCAATTAAGACTACCTTTCCTGAATGATTAGATAGGAATGATCTTAAATTACCTAGAGGATCCTGTTGCTTGCGATTAATAGAAAGATCCGGTAGCCGAGAAAAATAGCTATCGTCCTCATCAACTCTCTGCACCGATAGGCGTTTTAATTTCTTAATTTGAGAGAAAAACAGTTCTTCGCTTAGAAATAACCTAGAGGGGTCAAGGAGTGGTCGCTCAGGATCCCCTCTTAGTAATCGGTATCTTGATTGTGCATCTGTCCAAAAATCCTTGATTTCTGATGCGAGGTTACCCTCTAAAATCATAGACCAATCATCATCTAAGTAGCTTAATAAAGGAGAAACATGGTCGAAAAATAAAGGTAAATAGTATTCTATTCCTGGTGGATTAGATCCTTTGGATACCTCTTTGTAAATCAGACTTTTAGATGGGTCACCCTCTATGATTTCCCTATATTGAGTTCTGAATTTAGCTCTTGCTTCATCATCAGTGGGAAATTCTTTTGCTGGTAATAATCTTATTTCATTTACTTTGTAGATGCTCCTTTGGGTATCGACATCAAAGGTTCTTATGCTTTCAATCTCAGTGTCAAAGAGATCGATTCTATAGGGGAGTACGCTGCCCATTGGAAATACGTCAATGATTCCACCTTTTATTGCGTATTCTCCTGGAGCTACGACTTGTGAGACAGCGGAGTAACTAGCTTTTTGCAGTTTTTCCCTAAATTCATCTAAGTTTAGTGATTCTTTGGTTTTTAAAAAGAATACATAACTGTTTAGAAATTCTTTGGGTGGTAGGTAGTAAAGAGCAGTTATGACTGGAACTATGAGTACGTCTATATTCTTAGTATCAATTTGATATATCGTCTCTAGTCGTTGCGAAATCAAGTCTTGATGCGGCGAGAAAGTATCAAATGGGAGTGTTTCCCAGTCAGGGAGTAAGTGAACTCGAAGTTCTTTATTAAAAAATTTAATTTCTTCTACTAGTCGATTGGCGTCAGACGCTTTTTGGCAGATTACCGCAAGAGGAGAGTTTAAGTTCCCAACAGAGTTAGCAATAAGTAGACTAAGACTGCTTTTTGGGTTCAGCGTTATCGCTGTCCGTAGTTTGCTAGTTGGTAACTGGAGGCTGATGCTCATGCGCTAAAAAAGCATCGATTATAATGCACATGCGCGGGCGAATGTCCGTAATATTAAAATGAAACTATATTACTCGTTACAACTTATTCAATAGTGAGCACTGTGATCTATGACTGATCCATCTTATTTTGTTGTCATACCGGCTGCTGGCAAAGGTGCTAGATTCTCGCCATCTGGAGATGTAGTAAAGCAGCATGCCGATCTTCTTGGTAAGTCAATATTGCAACGAGCAATAGAGCCCTTTATTTCACATCAAAAAATAAAATGCGTGGTCGTCGTTCTATCTCCTTATGATTCAGGTTTGCAACAGGTTGAGTCCGACATTGAACATCAAAAGCTAAGCTTTCAGCGAGTGGGGGGTAAAACGAGGGCTGAGAGCGTTTTGAATGGGATTAGGACTTTAGGCACGCTTGCCGGCCCAGAGGATTGGATCTTAGTTCATGACGCAGCGCGACCGTTGATCACTCAAGAATTGATTGATCGACTCATTAATGAGCTAACGATTGATTCGGATGGTGGATTACTTGCGTGTCGATTAGTGGATACGATTAAGAACAGTAATGAGCGTAATAGAGTGGTTTCTACAGCCGATCGCAAGCAACTGTGGGCGGCTCAAACTCCGCAAATGTTTAGGAGAGCTAAGCTGGAACAAGCGTTAAGAATGACGATTGACCGGAACGATATCACGGATGAATCATCTGCCATTGAGGCGCTAGGTATTAACCCTTTATTGGTAGAATCTGATACTACGAATTTTAAAATTACATATGCTCACGATTTAGATCGAGCAAAACTAGTCCTAACAAACGGCGCTAAAAAAAGGAGAGCGGAAATATGAGAATCGGAGAGGGCTTTGATCTCCACGCTTTAGTTCCTGACAGACCTCTCGTTATTGGCGGTGTAAATATTCCACACGATAAAGGATTGTTGGGGCATTCTGATGCAGACGTACTGATTCACGCACTTATTGACGCATTACTTGGGGCATGTGGTTTAGGAGATATAGGTCAGCATTTTCCGGATACGGACCCTAAGTGGCACGACGTCGACAGCAAGTTGCTGCTAAATAAAGTTTATGCAATGATATGTCGTGCTGGTTACGAAGTAGTCAATATTGACTCTACAATAATTGCTGAGCAGCCAAAGCTATCACCACATATACCGGAAATGCGTCGGATTCTGGCTGCGTTGGTCGGGGCAGAGGTTAACCAAATAAATATTAAAGCAAAGACCTCAGAGCGGTTAGGTGCGGTTGGTCGTGAGGAGTGTGTCGTGGCGACTGTTACGGTTTTATTGTCGACCGCGACATAAGTCTCTTGTGTTGTTAGTTAATCTAGCAATCTGCGCGCCACCTTAGAAAGTGCGGAACCGACAATATGGTGTTGATTTTTATCTAAGTGGATTCCATCCACCTTGCTGGTTGTTGTTACCGATGAGCAATCAAAATAGTGACAGGCTAATTCGTTTGATACCTTTTTATATTCTTCTGCTAATCCAGCTATCTTAGTTTCTCCACCTTCAAATTTCGGCGCGATTGGACCTTTGGGACTCTCGATTACCGGTGGTACTACTATCAATACAGGCGGTATTGGCAT
>QXZO01000155.1 GCA_009886305.1 Betaproteobacteria bacterium | reverse complement strand
ACTCATCCATATACGACGAATATTAATTAGTTATTTGTATCTCTCCAGAAATATACCGCGCAACCTTTCCATCCACATTCAAAATCAAAGCTCCATCGAGGTCTACGTCTACAACATCTCCCTCTATTTGCCCGCCATCAGGTAGAGCGAAAAAGACCTTTCGATTATGATAAGCGTGCATAGCGCACCATTCCGAACGAAAAAAATCAAAACCATCCGTAAAGTATCGCTCCAACATATTATCTAATTCTATGACTAGATTGCCGACTAGATCATTACGGTCGATAGATGCGCCCAAGCTATGTAGATCAATAACCGGTTGATCAATATCTTTCATTAATGTTTGTGGTAAACAGACATTAATGCCTATCCCAATCACCACGAAATGGTGCCCGCTTATCGATGTGGATTCGATTAATACGCCCGCTAATTTTTTTTTATCGGATAAAACATCATTGGGCCACTTCAAGCGGCAGTCGACATCAGCAAGTGCATTTATCGAACGAACAATCGATAACCCAACAACTAAAGGTAGAGTGGAGATGCCCCTTAGCATGGCAGCAGGAGCTACGCTCCGTAAAATTGAAAAAGTTAAAGAGCCACCAGGAATAGATACCCATTGTCTTCCTTTTGTGCCTCTACCTGCTGTCTGCGTTTCTGCAATTCGAATTAACCTGTCCTGAGCCCGACCCGTTTTTATCAAAGTCAACAAATCATCATTAGTTGAAGCTGTCTTCGCAGTCAATTCAAATCTAAATCGATCAGCATCCAATCCCAATACTGCACGAATTCGTTTAGTGCACAACCTTTTAGAAACCTCACTCAACGCGAGCATCTTGTCTTCTATTCGAGTAACGAAAGTGCGCCCCTGGTTGATCTGACATACCGCCTCCTCTAACTCTCTTAAGTTAGCCCCGAGTTTTTGACTCAAGTACGCCATAGAAGATGTACCAGTCACAGATAAAGTGGACAGAATTTCCTTAGATAAGCTCATCGCAATTTAAAGACCAAGAGTGGATACTAAAAAAAAATCTTTAACGTAATATATATACCTAATCAAAATTTTAATTCCTCACCAATAACCGATTTAACTAACATCCAAATGAAATTCATAAGTACCTTAACGTCTCAGCATATTGACAGATATCCGAACCTAGAACTACGAGATCTGTACAAACTTCTGCATCAAAGCGCATTAGGCGCAAGTCACGCAAACGCCGCAGATGATATTCTAGAGAAAGCATTCAATCTCGAATTAGATAATCTAAACGAGACTCACGCTGAACCAGTCATTGATCCTATATCGCCCGATGGAAAAGTTGTTCGAGTTCACATACGATCGTACCTAGCTCAGGAGTATTCAAAAGAAAATCTATTATCAGCCTACATCCAAACCACTAGAAACCACAATGGATCTAAAGAGAAATTAAAAAAATTCTGTGACTGTCTCAAAGATCTGTCAAATACCAACCAATTGCCCTTTAGTCCGAAAGAAACTGAAACATTTTTCAGCGATATTGAAAGCAAAGATTACCCAACACTAAGACATTCCAATGTATTTAAAAAAGAATACAAACCAAGTTACCGAATCGTCAATCTCGATTTTTTGCAACTCTCTAAAATCGGCAACTCCGATAATTGAACCTCTACGGATAAAAGTTGAGGAGATAACCGTATTTTGAGTAACTAATGTAAAATTCACGGGCCACAGGTAATGGTAAAAACATTTCTACTCGAAATGCGCCACTTTTTATAATAAATAATTTATATAATCTACTCGAACACTACCAAGACACCTTGAAAGCTAAAACTCCACCATCGACTAGTAACTTCGTTAAAGCGGCCATCGAAAATGATCTTAAGTCTGGGGCGTTTAACGAAAGGCGGTGGAATGGAAAACCTGGCGCCTTATCAGAACACCAAAATGCCAGCTTCGATGAAGCAAAAATACGGACCCGATTTCCCCCAGAGCCAAACGGCTATTTGCACATAGGGCCTGCGAAATCAATCTACTTAAACTTTGGGCTAGCTAAGGAGTATGACGGCATTTGCCACTTGAGGTTTGATGACACAAATCCTGCAACAGAGGAGATTGAATATGTAGACTCAATTCGCGAGTCTGTGAAATGGCTTGGTTTCGACTGGTCGCATCACGAATATTTTTCGTCCGACTACTTTGATCGACTATATGAATTCGCTAAAGCATTAATTCGCGCAGATCTTGCCTACGTTGACTCACTGGACGCAGATCAAATGCGTCTCTACCGCGGAACACTCACAAAACCTGGAGAAAACAGTCCATTTCGTAACCGGCCAAAAGATGAAAACTTAACGCTCTTTAAAGAGATGCGAGAGGGTAAACATGCAGACGGAGCGCACGCACTGAGATTGAAAATTGATATGTCAAGTCCGAATATCAACCTCAGAGATCCGGTGGCTTATCGAATCAAGCATGGCTCGCACCACCGAACAGGGAGCGATTGGTCAATTTATCCAAGCTACGACTTTACCCACGGTGTTTCGGACGCACTAGAGAATATTACCCACTCTATTTGTACTCTAGAATTTGAGGATCATCGCCCACTTTATGATTGGCTAAATCAAAAGCTATTAGAACTTAAGTTTCTACAAAAGCCGTTGCCTCGCCAAATAGAATTTGCGCGGCTAAATCTTTCTCATGTGATTCTTTCGAAAAGAAAACTCATCCAACTAGTGAAAGAAAAACATGTCGAAGGATGGAACGACCCACGAATGCCAACCTTAGTGGGCGCTCGCCGTCGAGGATACTCACCAGAAGGTTTTCGTCTTTTCACTGATCGTATCGGGGTCTCAAAGGCCGACTCTTGGATTGATTACTCAATTCTTGAAGATTGCATGCGTGAAACGCTCAACGAATCGTCAATGCGTAAAATTGCAGTTTTAAACCCCATCAAACTAATTATTGAAAATTTCACGCCTGGACATACGGAGACTTGTCATGCCCCGAACCATCCGCAGAAAAAGGAACTCGGACAACGTGATATTTCTCTCTCTAAGGAATTATGGATCGAAAGGGAAGACTTTTCGGAGGACCCACCAAAGGGATACTTCCGACTATTTGTCGGAAATACCGTGCGATTACGCTACGGTTATGTAATCAAGTGCACCGGTTTTGAAAGGGATAAAAAAGGAACAGTAAAAACCATCTTGTGTGAATATTTTCCGGATTCAAAATCTGGATCTCCTGGCGCCGACACATATAAGGTGAAAGGCAATATCCACTGGGTTGACGCTAATAGCTCAATCAAAGCTAATGTAATTCTCTACGACCGTCTGTTCGCGACAGAGCACCCAGGAGAAAACGGAAACTTTATTGACGACTTAAATCCAAACTCTAAAAAAACCATTGAGATTCAAATTGAGCGTTCAGCTAACAAAGCTAACGAAGGTGAGTGCTTCCAATTCGAACGACACGGCTACTTCACGGTTGACGTATCGAGTAAAACCGAAAGCTTAGTTTTTAATCGAACAGTTACTCTTCGAGATAACTGGAAAAAATAAAATAACTATGAAGCGTTATCAAAATAATTAACCAAAAACAGAGTAGCAAGGATATTCTCAGAAAATATTACCAGCACTCAAAAAAATACCTCTATCGGTACATTCGCCATTCTTTAATGCATCAATCTGCCTCAAATCGCGAGATGAGCTAATATCTTTTTGTTTGATGATTATCCAGAATAAGAAAATCCTATGACCATCCTCAGAAATTAGGAGCTGCAATGACGATTAAGGGCTATGACGCTTTCCTAGAGTGCCTCTCTTCAGAAGGGGTTGATTATCTGTTCGGAAATCCTGGAACCACTGAGCTTGCCATCATGGAGGCCGTTGGGAAACAAAGCGATATAGAGTACATACTAGGCTTACAAGAAAATATTGTTGTGGCCATGGCAGACGGTTACGCTCGAGCATCAGGAAGCTTGGCCGTAGCCAACGTTCATGTCGCACCCGGACTCGGTAATGCGATGGGTTCGATTTATAACGCTAAATTTTTCGGATCTCCCGTACTCATTACGGCGGGCCAGCAAGAACAAGGCCATGGACTCACTGAGCCGATGCTCTATGACCCTTTGGTTCCTATTGCCCAGCCGCTCGTTAAATGGGCTATTGAATGCACGAGAATTCAAGATTTACCTCTCATTATCCATCGGGCGGCCAAAATAGCACTTACGCCCCCGATGGGGCCAGTCTTTTTAAGCTTGCCAGGAGATGTTTTGGACGCGTCGGCCGATATTGCCATAGGCAGACCAAGTCGGATAAATACTCAAGTCCTACCTAATCAAGAAACGCTCAATACACTCGCGCTGGCCATACTAAAAGCAAAGAACCCGGCAATTGTGGCAGGTCATGAGGTTGCCTCCAGAGACGCATTGGAAGAAGCTGGTGAATTAGCGCTAACGATGGGTGCTCCTGTTTTTCAACAAACGATACCTTACTCGGCACAATTTAAAAGTGAGCACCCTACATTTTTAGGAGCACTCTCACGCAATCAAAAAGTCTGTCGAGAACAATTAGAAACGCATGATCTTGTTGTATTCTTGGGTTCAGATGTCCTAAGGATGTCTGTATTTAGCGAAATCGATCCTTTACCCTCACACATTAAAATCGTGCAAATTGGAGAGCGAGACTGGGAACTCGGTAAAAACTATCCCGCTGAATTCGCAATCCGTGCAAACGTTAAGGAAACCACATCCGCGTTAATCAAGTTGTTGCGGAACATGATGAGCGACGGTAATAAATCTGCAGCGGCGAAACGATTAGCGGACGTTAAACGTCGTAATTGGTCCTCTAAAAAGATAGAACGAATCGCTCAAGCACAATCATTTGATAACACTAAGCCGATAAATACACTCAAACTTATGATGGAACTGGCCAGATCTATTCCAAAGGATTGCGTTGTTATTGAAGAAGCTTTGAGCTCATCAGTAAACCTTCTTAATTACCTTCCGCTAAAAGATCATCAAGGGTATTTCGGACTTGCATCGGGTGGCATTGGTTTCGCGATGGGGGGAGCAATCGGGGTATCGCTTGCACTGCCAGATCGTCCTATAGTGGCATTAGTCGGCGACGGCAGCTCAATGTACAGTATACAAGCACTATGGACAGCAGCCCATCTAAAGCGCCCGATTACTTATGTGATCTCCAACAATCAAGGTTACAAGATTTTGAAACAACGTCTGATGTCTTTCAGAGGGACAGATAGGTACATTGGTATGAATATTACTGATCCGGCGATTGACTACGTCAAACTTTCGGAATCAATGGGAGTGCCAGCGATTCGCATAGAGGATCCGGGTGACTTAAACGATGCGCTGACGCACGCGACTCGGAGTAATAAAACAAATCTTATAGAAGTAATGGTCTCTACAGATATAAATACTTAAGGGCAAAAAAATGCCAATCAAAGTACGCAAGCTGACGGAAAATCTTGGAGTAGAAATTTTAGATTTAGATCTTTCCAAAACTCTCGATAAGAAAACCATAAAAGAAATAGAAAACCTTTTCCTTCAGTATCAAGTTCTGTATTTTGGACAGCAAACGATTACTCCAACAGAGCATGTGCGTTTTGGTCAGCTCTTTGGCAAACTTCAAGTTCACGTGATGAATCAATATCATGAAAATGAAAATCCGGAACTGTATCGGCTATCAAACATAGGTGAAGATGGTAGGCCTAATGG
>QXZO01000154.1:5225-12228 GCA_009886305.1 Betaproteobacteria bacterium | reverse complement strand
ACACGGTATTGATAATGTAGGTATGGCAGATATAGCGCGCTTATCTGGGTTCGATCGAGCTGGGATCTATAAAGAATTTGGCGGTGAAAATGGTCTTGCGCTTGAAGTCATTGAAAATTATTACGAAACACACGTCGCACAGCGACTACCGATTTTTGACGCGATCGATTCCCCTGTCGAACAATTGAAATTGCTTATAGACGGCTTTATCAATAACAATGTAATTAAAGGCCTTTCAATTTATGGCGTTCACGATGACAGTCTTAAGTGGCCTAAACCGCCTGCAAAGTCGCGTGGTTGTGCTTATTATGGTTTGATGGTCTCCGACACCCGTGTCACTTTTGCCGGTAAGACGAAGCGTAAGGTAAACCAGCTTGAAGCATCTAACCGTGAGTGGTACCAAGGATTGATCGCGAAAGCAGAGAAAGAAGGGCGACTTAAAGAAGGGGTCACCGTTGAAGAAGCCATCGATTTTATTGAGGATCATATGTTATTGATGCAGCTTTTGTCTCGCCAGGCATCCAACAAAGACCGCATGCTGAGGGCTAAAAATATGCTTCTCAAAAGTCTATTCGCAGAAAGTTCACTCTCAATCCAACACTAACGAACTTTTTTTGGAGCTCGAGTTTCTGTAGTTGAGCTTAGATCCCATAGATCCCGCCGCGTCCCGGTTGGCGGTTTCAGATACTGATCATTTCTAGCATACCCTGTTGATCGCAACTCTTGGTCGCGACCAAGGGCCATCTGCACCATATGGTGCGTCATAAATGTGCCAATCTGGTGCACAGCATCCTATTTTTAATTAATTTCACTGTAAAAAGTCATTATCGCTTGGCACGGGTATTGCTTTGTATCTAGTAACGAGAAGAACAATTGAGCACGACACCAGATAAACGCTCGTTATGCGGAGGAGAGTACTTTAACCATTATGAATAAGGACTTTCAAAAATGCCGATGATTATGAATAACGCTCTAACTTATTTAGTAATTTTTGCTGCCGTTTGGAAACGAATGATGGATGCCCTAAAGCAATATCAACATCTTCCATTACTTACGGTTTTATTGGTGACCCCTGGTATGGCTCAATCGGAGAGTCAACCGATATGGATGAATGATCTCAGCCAGTTGTCAGTTGCGGGTGTTGATGGAAATCTGATCGTTTATCGTGAACTGCTCCGCGAGTTGACGCTAGAGGCAGTTGCTATCACCGGTTTGCCTATACCCAAAGCATTACCCCCTGTTGTTTTAGCTGATAAAGAGACCGTTACCAGATATGCGTGCGCGGGTAAATGCAGGGCCTTAGGAGCTTACCACCCTAGGTTTGGGGTTGCTCTAGACCGGAGTCTAGACCCGATTAATGATGACCTAGCTCGGTCTATTTTACTGCATGAGTTGGTTCATTATTTGCAACATGAAAATCAGCTCTACGCTGATAAAACTGACTGTGCTCGGTGGTTTAAGCGCGAAGAACATGCTTATTCAGCACAACAAAAATATTTGAGAAAGGTTCAGAGTACTACGCGTGTTGCGATCTCACTTAATAATCGTTGTGAGGCGGAGGCTGGTTAAAACTGCGAGCCCGTATCTAAAAACTAAATGGTGTCATGGGCGCACTTAAGTATTTACTGGAGGTGGTTGTTATGAAGGGTTTAAAAAGAATTAAGAGTACAGCGTGGGTCAGATCCGCCAAAGCACTGTCGGGAATAGGGCTTGGCATATCAGCGACTTTGATTCTGAATGGATGTAGCGAGTCAGCCGTTTTCGCGCTTCAACCGTTGGCTAAAGAGCCAACGCTCATCACTATTGAAGACACCGGCGAGGAGGCTATGTACATCCCGTCTACCCCCGATACAATCAAGTGGGGACGTCTACCTAATGCCACTGACGAGCCACTGCTAACTGTAGCTTCCGGCGCGGTCGTGGTTTTCGATACGCTATCTCACGAGGGAATTCTCGAAGATCAGGGAAGGGATCCTACCGAATATTTCGCATCACACAGTATCGATAAAGAATATGTGCTAGAAGATGCGATTGAAATTGCCGGCTCATCCATTAATCATAACTTCTACGAAGATGGGCCTCATATCGTTACAGGTCCCATTGGTATTGAGGGCGCGCTGCCTGGAGATGTACTCAAAGTTGAAATCTTAAACCTGGAACCCCGGGTGCCTTATGGAGTTATCTCCAATAGACACTACAAGGGAGCGCTGCCCGGGGAATTTCCAGAGACCCCAAAGCCAGCAGAGCCAATACACTCCCACGATCCTGAGACGTTGGGCAATGTATCCATTTTCACGCCGACCGAGATGAATGAAGACATCGACCAATGGTTTGGTGTGCTTCACAATAAATTTGGCAAAAAGGTTACTTTCCCTGCTATCCCTTTCATGGGGATTATGGGAGTGGCTCCAAATTCGAATGAGCCGGTCCATTCGGTGCCACCTCACTTTCATGGTGGCAATATCGATATCAAAGACCTAGGTGTGGGAGCTACGCTTTATCTCCCAGTGTTCGTTCCTGGTGGTTTGTTCTATACCGGCGATCCGCATATGGCACAGGGAGATGGAGAGGTTGCATTAACGGCACTTGAACAGTCAATTCGCGCAACTTTCCGATTGACGTTGATCAGAAATAATATCGCCGGTACGCCGGCGGGATCAGGTACTTTAGTTCAGCCCTTTGGCGAGACCGAAGAGTTTTGGATCACGATGGGTTTTGATCGTGATTTAGATGAGGCTATGAAAAAAACCGTACGAGAATCCATCAGGTTTTTAGAAGAAAAATTAGGGATGGATCGTGCTGTTGCGCTTGCCTACCTGTCGGCAGCTACCGACTTTAATATCTCGCAGGTCGTTGACGGAAACAAGGGCATTCACGCGTTAATTCGTAAAAATGATTTTGCAACGATTCTTGAAGAAGAGGAGTGATCTTATGTCGATTCCTTACGAACAATCTGACGATACATTGAAGGATTTATTTTTTCGGTACGAGGACGCCCTCGCGAAGAGTGATCTGGTGAAGCTTGAAGGATTTTTTGAGTCTGAAATTAAGTTTATTAAAATCGGCATGAAAGGTCAGCGTGAGGGCCTTGCCGCGTTGAGGGCACACCATGTGCAACTCTTTGAGAACAGTCATGGCGGTGCAGATATTAATTTTAGGGAAACCATCAGTCTGAGTGTTATGAGTTTTGGTGAAAGTGCGGGGATCACGCAGTCAGAATTTATTGATGCTTTTTTACCGATGGATTATCGAGGCTTTCAAACCCTTGTGTGGCAAAAAGTATTGTCTGACTGGAAGATTATTTCTGTTCATGAAAGCGTCGAGGTTGATGCCCGAGACTTGATTGCAAAGCGTAATCGAGGCTCCTCTAGTATCAATAGACTTCGTAGCGGGCGAAGGAACTAAACGGTTGCCGTTTAATACGATGAGGAAAGATTTTTCCATCGATCCTATTTTTAACGAGATGGAGTCTCGCGGTGGAAACGTACGCGGGTGTTATAAGGCATTTTTTAAATGGTTCTCGGGTGAGTCGCTCCCAGCGATTCGAAAGAAACAAAGAGAGGCGCAGGAGATTTTTCGGCTCTCTGGAATCACATTTATCTCGGACAATTCAAAGCAAGATCAAAAGAAGATGGATTTGATTCCATTCGACTTCGTACCTCGTATTATCACGAGTGCGGAGTGGGACCACGTGGACCGAGGAGTGCGGCAGCGCACTGGTGCAATTAATGCATTTTTGTCGGACATATACCATGATCAGGAGATC
This sequence comes from Betaproteobacteria bacterium, assembly GCA_009886305.1. Lineage (GTDB taxonomy): Bacteria > Pseudomonadota > Gammaproteobacteria > Burkholderiales > Eutrophovitaceae > Eutrophovita. The sequence continues at coordinate 8,462 of QXZO01000154.1, read as the reverse complement.
CTTAAGGCGAAAAAAATCCCTGTCAATTTAGTCGCGCAGAATCCGGCATTTCTAGACAAAATGATTGGTTTGTCGCCTCCCGGTAATATTTATACTCATATTGTGGGTTCAGATATCGTTCGAACTGACCCAAAGACCTACTTTGTTCTGGAAGATAATGCTCGAACACCCTCTGGAGCGAGTTATATGCTCGAGAATAGAGAGGCAATGATTAATCTTTTCCCAGAGCTGTTTTCGAGAATTAAGGTGAAGCCAGTTCAAGATTATACGAGACACCTCCTTAGAACATTAGTGGAGTCAGCGCCGCATAACAAATCAAAGGTAGTCGTTTGTATATTGACCCCTGGACCATTTAATTCAGCCTATTACGAACATGCTTTTTTGGCAGATCAAATGGGTATCGAGCTCGTAGAGGGGTCAGACCTTAGAGTGCGGGATGGTCGTGTGCATGTGCGTACGATCAATGGATTCACACCGGTCGATGTTATCTATAGACGCATTGATGATGACTATATTGATCCTCTAAACTTCAATTCTGATAGCCTTCTCGGTGTCCCTGGTTTGTTCGATGTTTATCGAGCGGGACGGGTCTCAATTGTAAATGCCCCAGGAACTGGCATCGCGGATGATAAATCAATTTACTCCTACATGCCGGAGATCATTAAGTTTTATACGGGCGAAACACCCATTCTAGATAACGTACCGACATGGCGTTGTTCGGAGCCTGATAGCCTTAGTTATGTTTTGGATAACTTAGAAACGCTTGTGGTGAAAGAGGTGCACGGTTCCGGTGGCTACGGTATGTTGATTGGTCCCAATTCAACTAAATCAATGCGTAAAGATTTTTCTGAACGTCTGAAGGCAAAGCCAGAAAAGTACATTGCTCAACCTGTCCTTCCCCTGTCTACTGTGCCGATTTTTGGTGGCAGGGATCTGACTCCGCGTCATGTCGATTTGAGACCCTTCTCTTTGATGAGCCCGAAGGAAATTTTTGTAACCTCCGGTGGCTTAACCCGCGTCGCTCTAAAGAAAGGTAGTCTGGTCGTGAATTCGAGCCAGGGTGGTGGTACTAAAGATACTTGGATATTAGAAGCTTGATGCTAGGGCGAACGGCATCAGGACTGTTTTGGCTTTTTCGCTACCTTGAGCGAATGGAGAATACCGCCCGATTAATCAATGCGGCTCAATGGATGTCGCTCACTCGTATGAACGCATCTGATTCAGATTGGTTATCCGTGTTGAATACAGTTGGTGCTGCCGATGTCTTTGCGGGCCAGCATGATGAGGTGACTAAAGCGAGCGTGATTGATTGGTTACTTAGAAGCTCGGATTACCCTTCTTCTTTAATCAATTGTATGAATGCCGTGCAATTTAACGGCAAGAGTGTACGTACTGCAATAACTGAGGAAGTTTGGGAGGCAATTAACGCGGGGCATATAGACTTAAATGCACAATTGAAAACACGGATTTCTGAATCGGGCTTGAACACCTTGCTATCGAATGTGAGGGATATCGTATCGCTCATTCAAGGAATGGCTCACAGTACTATGTTGCGAAACGAGATTTTCCAATTCATGAGTATTGGGACGCATATTGAGCGCACTGACTGTACTTTAAGACTGCTGGATGTGAAGTATTATGTGCTCTTGCCTTCGGTCTCTCCGGTCGGTTCTGTGTTGGATAATGTTCAGTGGGAAACGATTCTTAGGTCAGTATCAAGTTTAGGTGGGATGAAGATGACTTATGGGGAGCAATTCTCTGCACCTGAGATAATCGATTATTTAGTTTTAAATGGAAAAATGCCAAGAAGTTTGTCGTATTGTTTAATGAAAGTATCCAATAGTTTAAGAAAATTATCGACATCAGGCAGGAGAAACACTGACTCGATGATGCAAGCGAAACACTTAGCCAATTACTACCTGTCTGTTCCCGTGGATTCTATTTTTGAATATGGTTTGCACGAGTTTTTGCAAAAATTGTTGATACTTAATTCCGAGTTATCAGATCAGATTGCTAAAGATTATCGGTTTTACGAATAGACATGATGTTAAGCATTAAACATTTGACCAGGTACTGTTATGCGAGAGAACTCAAGTCTGGAGTGCAACAACTTAGGCTCACACCCCTTAACTCAAAGTTTCAAAAAATACGTAATTGGAATGTTGGGTTGCGAGGTGGACGTGAAACACTGAGCTATACAGACCAATTTGGAAATCAAACCCGTTTCGTGGAAATCGTAGATGGCGCTTCTGAGATTGAAGTTGAAATCCAAGGCGAAATTGAAGTCATCGATAATGCGGGCATGTTGGGAGCGCAGAAAGAGGCCGTTCCACTCTGGGTTTATGTAATGGAAACGCCTTTGACTCGGGCTGGGAGAAAATTGCGTGCGTTTATGAATGTGAAATTTCCGGACGGCGCGGTTGAAAGCTTACATTTCCTCAGTGAAAAAATTAGGGAAGAACTGGACTACGCTGATGGTGTGTCAAAAGTTGGATGGTCGTCCGAGGATGTGCTGACCGCTAAAGTTGGTGTGTGCCAGGACTTTGCACACGTGTTTATTGCGGCCGCCCGAGACTTAGGACGCCCTGCGCGTTACGTTTCTGGCTATCTGAAGATGGATTCAGAGCAACAGACTGCGATGCATGCTTGGGTGGAGGTTTTTATTCAAGGTGTTGGCTGGGTGGGGTTTGATGCCGCCAACGGTATCTGCCCAGATGAAAAGTATGTTCGTGTCGCCATCGGTCGAGATTATTATGACGCTGCTCCGTTTAGAGGTATTTCGTACGGAGCTGATATTAAGGAGGAGCTAGATGTTCGCATACATATTTCACAACAGTAGGAGTTTCCATTGACCTATTGCGTGGGCATGATGCTTGACCGCGGTCTTGTTTTTATGTCGGACTCACGTTCGAATGGAGGTATGGATTACGTTTCGACATTCAAGAAGCTATATTCATGGAAGCTATCCGATGATCGATTGATTACGATTTTATGCTCGGGTAATTTGGGTACAACGCAAGCAGTGATCAATGACCTAGACGAGAGGGTGCACGGGAAAAACTTATCAGGCGATGGCTTGCTTCAATGTAAAACCATGTTTCAGGTGGCCAAAATCGTTGCGCGATCTCTAAAAGAAACCATTCAAGAGGCCCGAGAGCCGGAGAGTGACGATAATTCTACGTTTGATGCGACACTTATTTTAGGTGGTCAAATTCTGGGTGAGAGACCCAGATTGTT
>QXZO01000154.1:375-5215 GCA_009886305.1 Betaproteobacteria bacterium | reverse complement strand
AAATTTCATTGAGGCGAGCGAGACTTCACCGTTTTTCCAAATTGGAGAAACAAAGTACGGTCGCCCAATACTTTTACGCGGATTTGATCGCGGGATGTCGTTTTCCCATTCGATGAAACTCATGTTAGTTAGCTTCGACTCGACCATGAAAACTAATTTGACAGTGAGTCCTCCTTTTCACTATCAGTTGTTTCCTTATGATCAAATAGACAATGTTGTCGAAGGTGTTATCAGTGAAGATGATCCTAATTTGAAAATGATTTCTGAGGGTTGGGGCGATGCTTTGAAGCAAGCTCTTGATCAATTACCGAATTTCGTCATCCCGGATTCTCAACATGATCTCTTCGAAGCGCTCCAGGGTTCGCAGAATGAGTGAACCCCAAATTATTCTGATGACGGACTTGGATGGGACCTTGTTAGATCACGATACGTTTGACTACCAGCCAGTTAAGTCATTCATGGCTCAGTTGATCAATGCCGGGATAAGGATCATTCCGAATTCGAGTAAAACATCGGAAGAGTTGGAGCATTTTTGTGCCGACTTCGGACAAAGACTGCCGTATGTTTCGGAGAATGGTGCTGCACTTTACAATTCAGACATGTTGTTTAGCGAGGGCTTCAGCGAAAACGTCGGTCCTAAAATACTCGGTCGGCCTGTCTCTGAGTTGATGGCGGTATGGACGAGTAACATCCCCAACCAATTAAGTGATCAATGCTTGTTTCTTGATGAAACAGAGCAAGACAACCAATCGAAATATCTTGGCTTAAACGGAGATGCATTGGATCGTGCGATGAAGCGTAATTACTCGAGACCATTTATCTTTAAGGGATCTGATGATGAATTTAGCGTGCTTATAAACGAAGTAAAAAATTTAGATCTCAATGTGTTGCGCGGTGGTCGAATATGTAATTTATCTGGACCTCACGATAAGGCCGACAGCATTTCCATTATTCGAGATCTCTTAGATGCCCAAGGAAGTGAGCTTGTCATTGTAGCGTTAGGGGACGGTGACAATGACCTCACTATGTTGGAAAGTGCTGATATTGCCTGTGTGGTGCCAAGAAAAAATCAACCACCTTTGGCCATTGATGTGAATAACACGTGTCAAAGAGTGATTCATGCATCGCGAACAGCTCCTCACGGATGGCAAGAGGCAGTTGAGATGGCGATCACATTTCTTAAAACAGAATATAGGTATAGCTATGGGTGATTTTTCACAAAATGGTTGGGTAACAACACTTCATAATTTTAAAACAAGGTCTACTGAAAGTTTAGAAAAAGATCTTGAGCTGTTTTCAGGTTATCGGCCTATGGAACTCATACTGCCGAGCCTATATTCGGAGCTTGAGGGACCAGCGTTAAAACACATCGTCGAACAAATTTCTCAGGTTAAATATCTGAGCCATGTCGTCATTGGGCTCGATCGAGCAGACCGGGGTCAGTATGAGTATGCGTTTTCTTTTTTTAAAAATCTGCGTCAGTCGTTTTCGATGCTATGGAACGACGGTCCAAGACTCACGTCATTACATAATGAACTCGAGGATAAGGGACTGGCGCCTCAAGAGCTAGGTAAGGGCAGAAACGTTTGGTACTCCATTGGTTATGTGCATGCGCGGGCAAAAGCTGAAGCAGTGGCGCTTCATGATTGCGATATTGTTACTTATGATAGGGAGCTTCTTGCGCGACTCTTTTATCCAGTGGCTAATCCAAATTATCAATTCGAGTTTTGTAAGGGTTTTTATGCGCGCGTAACTGATGACAAAATGAATGGTAGAGCATGTCGATTGCTGGTCACTCCATTATTACTTGCCCTCGAGCAAGTTCTTGGGAGTTGCGAGTACATTCGGTTTATGCAAAGTTTTCGGTATCCGTTGGCCGGCGAGTTCTCGTTTCGTCGCTCTCTGATACCTGAGATGCGAATCTCTTCTGACTGGGGTTTGGAAGTTGCAATTTTATCAGAGATGCAACGAAATCAAGCGAGTAATCGGATTTGCCAGGTAGATATTTCTGACGCGTATGATCACAAGCATCAGTCGTTGTCGACGGATGATAAGACCGCTGGCTTGTCACGTATGTCCATAGATATCACTAAGGTGTTAATTCGAAAGCTAGCGACGCGCGGATATTGTTTTGGTCCCGATGTCTTTCGAACGATCAAGGCTACTTACTTTCGTTTGGCGCTTGATATGGTTCATTACTATCAGACAGATGCGGAGATTAATGGGTTGAGCTTCGATATCGATATGGAGGAGCGCGCCGTTGAGTTATTCGCAGAAAACATTATGCATGCGGGTGAGGCGTTCGCTGCTAATCCAATGGAGTCCCCGTTTATACCATCTTGGAATCGAGTAAGCTCAGCTGTGCCAGATCTTACGAGTCGATTAAGAATAGCTGTAGAGAAGGACAATGCCGAGTTACATTGACGAGGATCCCACCTTGATCCAAGAAACCTTATTGCGTTGGTTGAGAGAAATATACAAAGACATTTCGGATGACGTGTTATCGGATCTAGCGCGCCGCTTATCCCGCCGTATGGCAGGGGCCGAGACAAACGTTCATGAGCAAAGCGAAAACTGGAATCAAGAAACCTGTTTGCTTATAACATATGCAGATTCAATTACGGATGATACCGTACAATCTCCGCTTGCTTCCTTAGGTCAATTTTGCGAAGCCTATCTTGATGAAATGATCAGTACGGTTCACATTCTTCCGTTCTTTCCCTCGAGTGGTGATGATGGATTCGCTGTCTCTGACCATAATTGTGTAGATCAGCCTCTAGGTACTTGGGAGGACATATCCTACTTATCAACAAAACATCGGATTATGGCCGATCTCGTATTAAATCATGGTGCTCGGTCTAGCGTCTTATTTCAGCAGTTTCTAAACGATGAAGCACCAGGTAACGGTTTCTTTCTGAGTGTAGATGAGAGTTTTGATACCTCTCATGTAATTCGACCTAGGGGGCACCCATTGCTTCAAAAAGTCGAAACGGTTTCGGGAGAGAAGGCTATTTGGTGCACTTTTAGTGAGGAGCAAGTTGATTATGACTTTTCTAATCCTGGAGTTCTGGAGTTTTTCTTAAACCTTATTCTTAATTTTATTGATCACGGTGTAAGTGTATTACGACTCGATGCGGTCGGTTTTTTATGGAAACGCTCAGGCACGACATGCTTAAATCTTAGTCAGACTCATGCCATCATTAAGTTGATTCGATATGTCAGTAATTGTTATGCAGCTGATGTCGTAATAGTGACGGAGACGAATCTACCTAATCAAGAAAATTTGAGTTATTTTGGCAATGGAAACGAAGCGCATTGGATTTATAATTTCCCCCTGCCGCCACTGCTTCTTCATACACTCTTAACGGGAGACTCGAACGCGTTAAGACGTTGGGCAATGAGTATGCCTCCTGCGCTGCTCGGTACGAGTTACCTTAATTTTTTAGCCTCACATGACGGTTTCGGATTGCGTCCGACCGAAGGGCCATTGGGGGAGGAGGCGCGTGCGGAACTTGTTGAGCGTTTACAAAAAAATGGTAGCCGATTCACGTGGAGAACGATGCAAGATGGTACAAAGAAGATTTACGAAGCAAATATCACGTTATATAGCGCGTTAGAAAAAACTGACGAGGATCCCAATGGACGTTATGCGATACAGCGTTTCATTGCGGCACACCTTATTATGTTCAGTCTGGAAGGTATTCCTGCCATGTATATAAATTCGTTAATAGGTGCTAAAAATGATGACGCCGGAGTCGATGCATCTGGTATGTACCGACGGATTAACCGAACTAAATACTCGCGCGAAACAATCGATAGTATGTTGCTCAGCACCCATTCTAGAGAGCGAATAATTTTCGATACGCTCAAGACGTTGATACAGATGAGATCACGCCAAAGTGCCTTTCATCCAAACGCAACTCAGTTTACCCTGCAATTAGGGAGAGACTTTTTTGGGGTTTGGAGGCAAAGCCAGGACCGTGGGCAAAGTATTTTTGCAATCACTAACCTCACATCACAGGGTAAGTTTTTACAGCTGGCTGATGTAAATTTAATTGAAGTGGAACAATGGCACGATTTGATAAGTGGGTCACAAGTACCATCGCATCAAAGTGAGATCAGGTTGGACCCTTACCAAACGGTTTGGATCACGAATAAATAACGGTACGGGATTAGTTAGAGTTTCTGTCTATTTCTGAGCGGTGATGATGAGACATTGATTAATGACACGCTTTCCCTAACGCTTTTAACCGCCAATAGTTGTATGGTAGGGGTGCTAAAAACCCAGCGAGTAACATAGGGGGAAGCACCCACCACGTTAAATACGCGCCACCGGTTAGTAACACATCAGTTACATTCATAGCGAGCTCCATCCCGACCATTGAGATAAGAGACATGCCAACAGCGGTCTTGAATGCAAGTGCTAGCGACATTTGCCTAACCAGAATGGCAGTTTCCAATGCGATTGAGGTTAATAGTCCGTTAACGATCGCAAGTGCCATGATATGTAAGACCGGCCAATCGAGCCCTATCCATTGTGCATAAGCAATCGTACCTAAGTCGCCAATTGAGCATCCAAGAAGACACCAGGCTGTGTTGTAGGAGGATCGTTTCCATGTGTGTTTACAGGTCCAAGAAATATTTAACATGACAAAGCGCGATCTATAAGTGGCTAATAAAAAGACTGTACATCAGACACACTCGAACTGCATTCGGATTGAGAAGTTCCCAAACTAGGGTAAAGAGGAGTCGGTCTTTCAAGGATTTGCTATTGAATAGTTGTTACTGAGGGTGCTGAGTGTCCTATCGATCAGATTGAAATCTTTCTTTCAATCAAAAA
>QXZO01000154.1:0-365 GCA_009886305.1 Betaproteobacteria bacterium | reverse complement strand
GGCGCTTCTCACTACATATCAGCTATTAAAGAATTACTTAGCTGTAATTTTGTAGATTTCGCCTTCGTCGGTGTTTGCATAAAGCGCACCGTCAGGACCCAATGTTACACCACGGTAACGCTTGGTCTCTACTGGAAGGTGAATAACACTCTTGATTGACTGACCATCTTGAGCGATATCATAAACGTCTAGACGCATACCCGCTGGTGTGCCACCAAACGCGATACCCATGATGCCGACAACCGCACGACCTTCGTACATACCCCACTGCTTACCTTGAAGGAAGTCTATTGAAGAAGTTCCTTGTGAGTAGCCGTTGTTCTGCCATGCAGGTGGCATTAGATCGCCAAATCGTGTATCACTCA
>QXZO01000153.1 GCA_009886305.1 Betaproteobacteria bacterium | reverse complement strand
CATTCAACGCCTCCGACGCCTAAAATCGGCAATGAGGACGGAAACGCACTCGCCATCTGTAATTTCACTTTTTTAGCAGGCGCTTTTACAGGCGCCTCGCCTCCATCTGTGGTCGCGACTTCCTCTCCACCACCACAACCGGTCAAAACAAAAAGACCAATCAGACTCGAAGCCAGCGCGGCTCTAAATTTAGTCATACATTCCTCCTGTTACACTTTTTCATACTTTTAAGGGCAGAAAACGCCAGCCCTAATCGCTAAATAAGTAAATTTAATTATTTGAGATATCCGTTATCGCGCCAGATCGCAAACTGTTCCCGAAATGCCATGTAATTTTCGTATACCTTTTTGAATTCAGGATTAATTGCCATCTCCTCTGCTGCCACCTCATCCCAAGCGGCCTTAAACGCAGCCAAGAATTCAGGCTTCCAATAATGGATGTTAACCCCTTGCTCAATCATTCGCGCCATTGCTGCTGGCTGAGAAAAGTCTCCCAGGGCTAATCCATCCCGTACTTTGTCGCCGCAGGACACTTCAATAACCGCCTGATGGTGGTCAGACAAACTATTCCAAACGTCAATATTGATAAATACACCTAGGAACGATGCAGGTTGATGCCACCCTGGAAAATAGTAGTGTTTGGCTACCTGATAAAGACCAATCCCCTCATCCATGGCTGGATTCCCGAATTCAGTAGCGTCTATAGTTCCCAACTGTAATGCCTGGAAGATTTCACCACCGGCTAGCAATTGTGTAGAGGCACCCAGCTTTTCCATAACCTTAGCCCCCAAGCCGAAGAATCGCATCTTCAGGCCTTTAAGGTCATCGAGACTCTTAATCTCATTCTTAAACCAGCCCGACGCCTCTGGTGGAATCATAATGCAAGGCAAGTACTTAATATTGTGCGCAAGGTATAGCTCGTTGGCCAATTTCTCGCCATCACCGTAGTAATACCATGCTAGAAATTCAGTAGCATTGGGTCCAAACGGCAGCGTCGTAAACATGCTGAATACGTTGTTGATCCCAGCATAATATCCAGAGGTCGCCCAAGCCATTTCGACTGATCCTTTGGATGCAGCAGGAATAGCCTCCAACCCAGGAACTAACGCATTAGGCTCAAAAAATTTTATCTGGAGTGTGCCGCCGGACAATCTATCGACTGTTTTTGTCCAATCTACTGCTCCATCGCCTAGTATCGGCAAAGAAGATGGGAACGCGCTCGCCATTTGTAATTTAACTTTTTCAACAGGCGCATTTTCAGCCACCTCACCACCGCTAGTGGTTGCGACTTCCTCTCCGCCACCGCAGCCAGTTAAAAAAAATAGACTGGTTACACCAAGAGCCAACACACCTTTAAATTTAGTCATAAAACTCCTCCAAATGCACTTTTTAGTGCTTTTAATTTCATTTTCTTGCAATTCTACAATAGTGGATAAATGAATAAATTCGAGAATTTAAACTAGGATCTCGAATTGTGAAAAACCAAATATCGGCGATTACAAGACCCTATCACGACTCAGCTTCCCTACCAAGAAAGGTTTCACGTCTAAACGTGTCTCCAGGGTCAAGGTTTACTTTAAATAGCCATTTTCTCCCCAAAGTTTGTAATCCTCTCGAAACTTTGTGTAGGAATCGTGTATTTTTTTAAATTTAGGGTTCTTTGCCGACTCCTCTAGAACAACCTCGTCCCAAGCTGTTCGATAAGCATCAAGAATTTCATCCGACCAATAGTGAATCGTAACACCATGTTTTTCAACCATTCTTCGCATAGCAGGCGCCTGAGTAGCCTCGCCCTCTGCGATCATTTCTTTAATCATATAGCCACAAGTAACCTCTACAATTCTTTGGTGGTAGCTCGATAGAGAGTTCCATACGTCCATATTGAAAAATAAACCTCCCAGCGCAGTAGCTTGGTGCCAACCGGGAAAATAATAATGCTTCGCTACTTGATAAAAACTTGAACTCTCATCTACTGTGGGCACTGAAAACTCGGTTGCATCAATAGTGCCTAACTGAAGTGCCTGAAAGATATCACCGCCCGCAAGCAACTGTGTCGCGACACCTAATTTATCCATCACCTTGGCACCCAAACCAAAGAAACGCATCTTCATGCCTTTAAGATCCTCAACGGAATTAATTTCCTTCCTAAACCAACCCGATGCTTCCGGAGGCGTAATAAAACACGGTAGTGCTTTTATATTATGCTCTGCGAACATTTCATCAGCTAGTTCATTTCCACCGCCGTACTGAAGCCACGCCAATAATTCATCAGCGGAAGCGCCAAAGGGAACTGATGTGAAAAAGCTAAAAGCCAGATCATTACCAGCATAGAAACCAGAAGTTGACCAAGCGACGTCTACAGACCCTTTCGATGCCGCTGGAATGGCCTCTAAAGCTGGCACCAAAGCACCCGGCTCAAAAAATTTCAACTCTAAAGTCCCCGCCGAGATCTCCTCAATAGTTTTTGAGAAACGCACTCCATTCTTACCAATCAGTTCAAGGGAGGCTGGGAAAGCGCTGGCCATATTAAGTTTGATTTTTTGTTGTACTTTTTGATCACTCGCCCCTGATGAAGACTGCATTGAATCTCCACCGTTATCACCACATCCACTCACTGAAAGTACAATCGCTGACGCCAAAAGGCATGTCGCCCAGTCACCTACTCTCATTAATTTTCCCCTCAACGTATTGTTTTTTTTGGTTTTTTTATGCTCAGAATCAAGGTCGGACTAAATTTCTGTCAGACTAAATTTCTATTAAATTCTTTTAATTTCCATCGTAGCACAGTTCACGTTGAACAAAACGGATGCAGTAACCCACTGATATCAATAAAGATCTCCTAACGGAAAGCTCTAAAGAATTGGCGCATATCCTTAACTAACGACTCTGGTTGCTCCAAAGCGGCAAAATGCCCGCCCTCATCGCACTCGGTCCAACTCTGGATATCGGAGTAAAACAAATCAGCAACTGATCTTGGCGGTGACAGAATTTCTTTTGGAAACTGAATATAGCCCATTGGCACATCAACGGTCTTGCCAATTGGAATTGGCCATGGGCCGTGCATTCTGGCGTAATAAGGCCAAAATGAAGAGCCTATAGCGCCGGTAATCCAATAAAGCATGATATCTGTCAGCATTGTATCGCGCCCAAAATAACCATCAAGATCCCCCCGATGGTCAGTCCAGGTATGAAACTTCTCCACCAACCAAGATGCTAACCCAACTGGGGAATCAGTCAATCCATAAGCTAGTGTTTGTGGTTTTGTGCCCTGAATCCATTGATATCCAGTTTCGTCTTTTAAAAATTTATTCAACTGCTTTAAAAAAACCGCCTCTTCCTCGGAAGGATTTTCTACAATACTAGGATCCCGTCTAACCGCGAGAAAGTTCAGATGTATCGCCTTTAATAAATCAGGATAAGCAAAACCCATACGCGAGGTGATGAAGCCACCCCAATCGCCCCCTTGAGCAACAAAAGAGTCAAAACCCAGAACTTCAGTCATTAGCTCAGCAAAGGCATCAGTTATTTCCTCTACGGAGAAACGAGCTTGCCCAGGCTCATATGAGAATGTAAAGCCTGGCAAAGAGGGTGCAATAACCGTAAATGAATCATCGGGAGATCCTCCATAGGACTCAGGATCAGTCAACATAGGAATAATTTTATGGAACTCATACACCGAGCCGGGCCAACCATGCGACAGAAGCAACGGCAGAGGATTCTCCCCTTTGCCCTCTTCATAAATGAAATGTAAATCGATCCCCGCGACCTGAGCCTTATATTGTTTGAATTGATTAATGACGCCTTCATGTAAGCGCCAATCATATTCATCTGCCCAATATGTACACAGATCTTTTAAATATCCTAAGTCGGCTCCGAACTGCCAATTGTTATCAGGGATTTCATCAGGCCAACGTGTGTTTTTCAATCGCTGCTTTAAATCACTCAGGACGCTGTCCGGGACCGAGAGCGTGAATGGTGTAACCGGCTTATTGAACATTAAGATTTATCCTAAAACACTTAAACTAGTATTTTAACGAAAAGATCTCTATGAAAAAACTAGAGCATCAACGAAAACCCTCTCGTCCATGTTAAGGTCGGGCTTAAGTCATTATAAATACTGACGCAACTATTCATCTAAGTCCGAATCGCAGGCCTGACCTTGAGAATAAGCCACTCTAATTTGGCTGCCCACAATTTCTAGAAAGCGTTTTTGAATCGCGTAAGCCTCTTGCTCGCGTCGGTACCAACGCTCACAGTCTTTTAAATTAACGAGTTCATCGTTCATGTCCTGAACATAGTGAACCAGCTCATGTAATAACACCGAGCGCGCGAAAACATTAGTTTCTGGCGTCATGGATTCGTCTAAATAAACTCCTTCACCGGCTCGATAAACCGCAAGCGCGGCACACGGCTTTTGACAAGCGTATTGCTCAACAACTGAATGTGCAACCTTCTGTACCGTTGGGGGTACATCGGGGATGCGGTATTTCGTAATTTGATCTAGGGCATCGAGCAGATCTAAAATGAGCACTTCCATAGGGATATGGTGCGTTTTGCCTAGCTTATTACTGAGATCACGCTCACCATCTGATGGATAGTTGCTATAGACCCCGGGGATTCGAGAAGTTGTCTCTTCAGCAAGCACGGAGTTGCTGAGTGCCCAACATATAAGGATTGAGCTCAAAATCAGCAAGCATTGACAACTAGAATATGCCAGATATCTCATAACTTATCGCTCACGATCTACAACTATAGCTATATGCGAGACTCACCGTCATCTAAGTTTTGATCAACCACCTGGGGCGCCGTAAACTTTTTCAAAAATTCGAGTCGAGTGGCCACTTCCTCCTTCTGCTTCTCATTAAGTTGCCCTTCTAAGGCCCGCGCCTCGCTTTCAGCGAACCTCAGACTGCCGACATCTTGAGGATCAAGCCTTAAACTAGAAATCTGGTACCAAGATAAAGCTTCAACCAGATCCTTATCTCCCCCGAAACCATCTCGATAAAAATCCGCCAGGGACAGCATAGAATAGGGGTCGCCTAGTTCAGCCCCCCCCATAAACCAATCATGTGCTGAATCTAAGTTTCTATCAACCCCTCGGCCAGTTTGATACAGCGCGCCAACATTGTAGTACGCAAGCGGATCCCCCGCGTCAGCTGCGGTTTTATACCAGGTCATTGCCAACACATAATCCTTAGCGACACCGTCACCGGTCTCATAACAATCACCGACGGAGTTCATCGCCCACGCATTACCCCCAATGGCAGACTTTAACCACCAATCAAAAGCCTGCTTGATATCTTGAGCCACTCCTTGGCCGTTGGCATATGCGAGCCCAAGATTATTCATTGCTAACGGATATCCTCTATTAGCTGCCTCAGTCCACCACTTTACTGCCTCTTCAAAACTTTGCTTTCCATCATGGCCTGTAGCCCAGAGAAGTCCTACATTATTAATCGCCTTAACGTCCCCTCGCTCCACTAATAGACCGAGGTTGTAAGGATCAAGCATATCTTTGTTTGATTCGATATCCGTGAATGTATCCGGTCGGGACTCCACTGGCTCATCGGCTGAAACGCCGAAGCTGAAACCAAATAGAGCAGCAATCAAACTCACTAAAAAAAATTTATTATTCATCCGTATCCCCACAGCATTCTGACTCAAACTTTAAATAACGGTCACCCCAAAAAGAACGGCACGACCTCTTCAAGCAACTCCTCAGGTGCCTCTTCAGGAATAAAGTGACCGCACGGTAGTGACTTACCTATTACGTTATCAGCTTTTTCTTTCCAGGTATCCACTACATCGAAAAGGGAGTCCATTTTTCCAAACTGACCCCATATTGAGTAGACCGGACAAGCGAGTTTAGTTCCTAAGTCCCGCTCATCATCCTCAAAATCGATAGTCGCAGCAGCTCGATAATCTTCTAGCCCACACCGAATCGTTCCAGGAAGAGTGAAAGCCCTCAAGTATTCCGCGAATAGGATGTCATCAATAGCATTTGGTCTCCAACTGAGTGAGCGAAACATCGTTTGAAGAAACGGCTCCGCACTATTTCTAATCATGATTTCCGGAAGGTCTGGCGCTTGAAAGTAAAACCAGTGCCAATATGCTGTCGCAAGCTCTCGACCCGTCCGACTAAATATCGTATGAGTCGGCACAATATCCAATACGACAAGTTTTTTGACTCTTTCTGAGAAATCAAGGGCCAATCGGTGTGCCACTCGCGCCCCCCTATCGTGTCCCATCAACAGAAATGTCTCATGTCCCAATTCGCTGGCTAGGCACGCGATATCCTTTGCCATCGTTTTTTTATCATACCCAGCCGGAGCTTTTTCCGAATCTCCATAGCCTCTTAGATCCGGTATGACCAGGCTAAATTCCTTCATCAGGGCCGGCGATACTTTATGCCACATCTGTCCCGTTTGCGGATACCCGTGCAACAATATTAAGGCAGGCCCTTCCCCGCCCGTCCAAACATTCATTCGGACCCCGTTGGCGCGAACCGTAGAGCGACTCATTCCTGTCATAAAATCAGACATAATTAACTCTTTATAAAATTGTATTTGTATATCAATTCGTTAACTTATCACGTCCTATTGAGAAAGATATGCTCGCATTCTCTTCACACCTTCTGCCAGCACGGAGATAGGCTTTGGATAAGAAAATCGGACGTGCTCACTCGCCCGATTAACCCCAAAATCCAAACCAGGCGCTATAGCCACGCCAGCCTTCTCGAGTAAATCTTGGCAAAATTGAAAACTATCTTTTGAAAATTTACTGCAATCAGCGTAAATATAGATAGCCCCCGCTGGATCGACAGGAATCTTAAAACCAATATCTTTCAACTCAGCCAACAAAAAATCTCTCTGCTCCTGATACCGTGATCGATAAACCTCACACTCCTGAACAGTTTCTGGATGGAAAGCAGCAACTGCAGCCCTCTGAGCGATATCGGGACTAGAGATGAATAAATTTTGAGCAAGTTTCTCGAAAGATTCAATGAAATTGTCGGGCACCACAGTCCAACCCAATCGCCAACCAGTCATCGAGAAAAACTTGGAGAAACTGTTTATCACAAAAATATCATCAGCGAACGCCAAAGCAGATACCTCGTTCTCTCCAAATGTAATCCCGTGATAAATTTCGTCAACAATTAAAGTGCCGCCCTTTGCTCGAACTACTCGATGAATATCTTTCAGAACATCAAGCTTGATTGAGGTTCCTGTCGGGTTAGAGGGGCTAGCAACCATTACACCAACCGTCCGATCTGTCCAATTTCTTTCCACTAATTCTGCGGTCAACTGATAATTAGAATCAGGGCCAACGGGAATTAAATTTGATTGACCTTCCATCGTCGATACGAAATGACGATTACAAGGATAACTCGGATCAGACATGAGAATTTCGTCTCCCGGAGACACCAGCACCCCCATCGTGAGTAACAATGCTCCAGATGAACCGGTTGTTACCGCAACACGTCGTTTAGGAACATCTATTTCATATCTTCGCTGATACCATTGAGATATAGCCTCCCGAAGTTCTTCCGAACCAAGTGCTGGTAAATAGCGCATGCTATCAGTCGTGAGCGCTTTAACTGCTGCATCGACAATTAATTTTGGTGTGGGAAAATCAGGTTCCCCGACCGCTAAATTTACAATATCTGTTCCAGACGTCTGGAGCTCCATAGCTCGAGTAATAATCCGCATAACGTGGAACGGCTCTATACTCTCCAATCTCTTTGCCTGTCTTATCAAGGTTTTGTCTCTCTTGGCCTTTGATGCATTCATATTTGATTTATTTTCACTCCTAAAAAACATACCATTGTACCCGCAGGGTCAGATGCTTCATATTTAAGCTCAGAGTTTTTAACTTTTTGGAGAAGAAAATGCGCATAGCCGTAATTGGCACAGGGGGGGTAGGAGGCTACTTTGGTGCCAAACTTAGCGAAGCCGGGGAAGATGTTGCTTTTGTAGCTCGAAATGCTCATCTGCAAGCAATGCAGCGTAGGGGCTTAACCGTTTATTCGCCGCTTGGAGACATACATTTAAACGACGTGAAGTGCACGGCCGATACCTGCGAGATAGGGGAAGTGGATATTGTAATGATTGCAGTCAAATTATGGGCAACAGACGAAGCCATACAAGCTGCAAAGCCTTTAATTGGGCAAAACACAGGAATCATCTCTTTGCAAAATGGGATCGCGGCAGAAGAAAAACTAATAGAAACTTATTCATCCAAACATGCAATGGGTGGTGTTGCGAATATAGCAGCGCTTATCGAAGCGCCTGGAGTCATCCGACATAATGGAAATATGGCAAGCCTTATTTTTGGAGAATTGGACGATACCCGCTCAAAACGTACGCAAAGATTATTAAAAAGCTGCGAAGCCGCAAATATTAAAGCCGAAATTCCTACTGATATTAATCGTGCGATTTGGGAAAAATATATTCGTTTAGTCACTATGTCCGCCATGACCACGCTATGCAGAATGCCCATTGGACCAATTCGAGAGGACGCTAATGCAAGAAATCTGATTTCGCAAATTTTGTCGGAAATCATTAACGTTGCTACCGCTAGAGGGATGAAATTTAGTGATGATGTCTTGAGCGAACAACTATCCATTATTGATAGTTATCCGCCGAGCATGGTCGCATCAATGTGCGGAGATCTTCGCAGAGGCTATAGACTCGAAGTTCCCTGGTTTTCAGGTACGGTTGCCAAGCTCGGCAAAGAGCTTAACATTCCAACACCTGCTAACGAGTTTGTTTATACCGCATTGAAACTTTATGAAAATGGAAGACCTGAAGACGCACAAATTTAAGCAAATGACTAAATATTAAATTAAAAAGGAATCGAAAATGCCACCAAAAATTACGGGGTTTCAAGCTCGTCCGGTCGCGGCACCGATCAAGTATCCGCCGCGGCCCGCCAGTGGAGCTATTGATAAAGCAGCTCTTGTTTTGATTGATCTTCAAACCGATGAAGGCATCACAGGACATACTTACCTATTCACTTTTTCTCAAAGCATGCTTAAGCCGACGGTTGAGTGTTTTAATGCTGTTTGCGAGCTCATTATAGGAGATCAAGTATCTCCCTTAGAAATCGACAATAAACTCAGAAGGCACTTTACCTTGTATGACACGCATGGCATCTTAGGGCAAGTGTTGGCAGGTATAGACATGGCGGCTTGGGATATCCAAGCAAAAACTCAGAACGTTCCACTTGCTACTGCGCTGGGGGGAACTCCTTGCTCAATCAAGGCCTACAATAGTTGCGGACTTTGGACCAACGAAACTGCCGACACACTGCCACAGTTAGCACACGAACTTATTGATAGTGGTGATTACTCTGGCGTAAAAATGAGAATAGGCCGCCCGGACTTTAATTTAGATCTTGCTGCCGTGCGGGCGGTCAAAAAAGCAATCGGCGACGAAATTCACTTAATGGCCGATTTTAATCAGTCCCTCTCTGTGAATGAAGCACTGAGAAGGTGTCGCGCAATGGATCAAGAAGGACTTTACTGGATTGAGGATCCCATTCGACACGATGATTACGAAGGATGCGCTAAAATTCGAGCAACAGTTGATACACCGATTCAAATCGGAGAAAATCTACTGAATTCATTGGAGATGAAAAAAGCCATCGACTCGGAAGCCGGAGATTTTTACATGCCAGATGTACAAAGAATCGGCGGTGTTACGGGCTGGTTAAGGGCAGCCTCTCTAGCACAGGCAAATGCGCTTGACTTGTCAAGCCACCTCTTTCCAGAAATAAGTTGCCACCTCCTCTCCGCTTCACCTACGCGGCATTGGCTTGAGTACATGGATTGGGGAGCAGGAGTTGTTCAAGAACCAATTCAAATAGTCGATGGTTTAGCGGTCACGCCGGATAGACCAGGAATTGGCATTTCATGGGATGAGAAGGCAGTCCAACAATATTTGGTTACATAATATGAGCATTAAGGTTTTTGGGATAAAAAATTGTGACACGATGAAAAAAGCTATGAAATGGCTTGATTCGAACGATATGGAATATGAGTTTCACGATTACAAAAAAGAAGGGGTCAATCGCAAATGGCTCCAAGCCTGGTGTGAACGAGTCCCTTGGGACACCTTACTTAACACGCGAGGCACAACTTGGCGTAGACTAAGTGTTGATGAGCGCTCCAACGTTGGCGAACAAAAAGCATGTGAACTAATGATTACATATCCCTCATTAGTGAAAAGACCAGTCTTGGTGGTTGACTCAGGGCAAG
This sequence comes from Betaproteobacteria bacterium, assembly GCA_009886305.1. GTDB lineage: Bacteria > Pseudomonadota > Gammaproteobacteria > Burkholderiales > Eutrophovitaceae > Eutrophovita. The sequence goes on along the minus strand of QXZO01000153.1, from coordinate 19,142 downwards.
TTTATGTCGGATTTTCTGAAGCTATATACAAAGAAGTTAAAGCTTCAACATAAAACTTAAATAAAAACTCGATCACAGGTTTAGTACAACATGGCTCTTCCAGCAAAAGATTCTCAAACCATTCTCGATAAATTAACAACCTTACTCAATGACAGAATATCGACCAATACGTCTGTGAGAGATACACATGGGAAAGATGAATCGTGGCATCATCCACATCGACCAGATGTTGTAGTGTTTCCCAAAACGACTGAAGAAGTTTCTGAAATTGTCAAAATATGTTCCGAGTTCAATATACCTGTAATCGCTTACGGAACGGGCACTAGCCTCGAAGGCAATGTTATTCCACATAACGGCGGCATCGTCGTAGATCTCATGCATATGGATCAGGTATTGCGCGTGAACGCTGAAGATTTAGATTGCACCGTCCAAGCGAGAGTGACTCGAAAACAGCTCAATGAATTTATTAAAGACCAGGGATTATTTTTTCCAATTGATCCTGGTGCTGACGCATCCTTAGGTGGCATGGCTGCTACTAGGGCTTCCGGAACAAATGCAGTGCGTTACGGGACAATGCGAGAGAATGTTTTAGGGCTTACGGTCGTTCTCGCTGACGGCCGTATTATCCGCACATCAAGAAGAGCTCGAAAATCTGCTGCTGGATATGACCTCACAAGATTATTTGTCGGCTCCGAAGGGACTCTAGGAATCATCACAGAAGTTACGTTGAAGCTCTATGGGGTTCCTGAGGCAATGGCGGCCGCTGTTTGCTCTTTTGACTCACTTGAAGGTGCGATTGATACGGTAATACAAACAATACAACTAGGTGTTCCCGTTGCTCGAATAGAGTTATTAGACGACGTTCAGATGGGTGCGGTTAACTCGTTTTCACAGCTGGATTATCCTGTAAAAGATACCCTATTCTTAGAATTCCATGGCAGCGAGGGAGGGGTTAAGGAGCAAGCCGAAACCGTGCAAGCCATTGCTGCAGAGAATTCTGGTGGAGAATTTAAGTGGGCTACTAAGCCTGAAGATAGGAACAAATTGTGGGCGGCCAGACATGATGTAACTTACGCCACCAAAGCGCTGCGAGCGGGAGCAGAAGTATGGGCCACTGATGTATGCGTGCCAATTTCACGTCTCGCCGAATGTATTTTAGAAACAAAAAAAGATCTTGCCGATAGCTTTCTCATGGCACCGCTCGTTGGTCACGTTGGAGACGGGAACTTCCATCTTGGCTTCGTAATAAAAAGAGAGGAAGAACGTGAAACTAAAGAGGCTGAGCGTTTAAATGACCGTTTAGTCATGCGGGCGATCGCGATGGACGGCACATGCACCGGTGAACATGGTATTGGACTGGGCAAAATGAAGTTTTTGACCGCGGAACATGGCGAGGGTGTGTCTGTGATGCGCAGTATCAAAAAATCGCTTGATCCAAAAAACATCATGAATCCCGGGAAAATATTTACCGTTTAATTTAACAAAGCGCCAGCATTGGACTCACTGACTCAAATTGCGCTTGGAGCGTCAGTTAGCGCAATATGCGTATCAGCTCAGGATAAAAGGCGCGCCGCTATATTGGGAGCAGTACTTGGAACGCTTCCCGACCTGGATGTGTTAATTAGCTACGCGGATCCAATTGACAATTTCATCGAACATCGAGGCTTTAGCCACTCTCTCCTCGTCCTGATTCCGCTATCGATATTAATATGGTTTCTTGGAAAAAAGTTAAGCAACCGTGTCGCGAATGACCCTTACCCTTGGCTGGCATCTATCACGCTGGCTTTGATAACGCATCCTATTCTTGACGCCCACACGGTTTATGGAACTCAACTTTTTTGGCCACTAAATAATCCGCCTTCAATGTGGTCAACCATTTTTATAATTGACCCAGCTTATACGCTACCGCTCGTAATTATTGCCCTTACAGTGATTATTGCGCCGCGTTGGAAGGCCACACAGAAAACTTTGGCGATAGGACTAATATTGAGTACATCTTATCTTTCGTGGTCTTGGGTCGCGAAAATTCTGGTAGTCCAAAAACTCGCCTCTCACATGGAGGTTAACGAAATCAGTTCACAAAAGTACTTTACGGTCCCCACTCCGTTCAACACCCTGCTGTGGCGCATTGTCGCGATGACTCCTCAGGGGTATTACGAGGGATTTTACTCATTAAGAAAACCTAATAATCCGATCAAATTTAGGTTCGTCGAAATTGACCCTGATGCACAAGCTATTGCATTAAACCTAGACGCGTACAAAAAACTGAATTGGTTTTCCCACGGGTTTCTAAAAACAGAAATAATCAATAATCAATTGATCATTAGTGACTTACGTATGGGTTTAGAACCGGATTACGTTTTTCGTTTTGCAATAGGTGATAGAAAAAATGGTGAGTGGCACCCTATCGTCCCTTTAAAAGCCGGAACTCGATACGACCGGTCAAGGTTAGTAGAAATATTCAAAATGATCTAATCATCCCAGACTCGCGTAGATTCAACCTAAAAGATTCTTTTATGTGCGCCATCACAGAAAGGCTTTATTTGAGAGCATCCACACCGACACAACTTGACATTATTACCCTCCCAGCTCACATGGCTCTCGTCGACCAGAAATGTAGGCCCTGATATATGTAAGGGACCATTTTCAATGCCAGTAACAACGGTTGTGCCATCATCCAAATTAGGTTGTTCGTTACTGACCACATACTCACGTTTAAGCTGATCCTGAGTATTAAACGAAAAAAACTTATGAGATTCATCACAAAACGGAGCCATTTTTGTTCTTCCACAACGACAGAGGGTTAGTGGGTCACCTTTAATATCACGAGATACTTTCTGCTCATCAATATAAACAAATGGACCTTTGATACGAAGCGGACCATTCGTGATTAATTTGATTTTTAGCATGGTTGACGCACTTAATGCGCTGTCCAACCGCCATCGATAGAATAGGAAGAGCCGGTTATCGATGATGCTTGCTCGGAAGCAAGAAATAAAGCTAGAGCAGCAACTTGCTCTATCTGGACAAATTTACGAGTCGGCTGTCGCTCCAGAATCAAGTCCCGGATCACCTCTTCCTGGGAAAGTGATTTCTCGCTTGATAAGGCTTCTACTTGCACCTTGACGAGGGGCGTTTCCACCCAACCTGGGCATATGGCATTACAAGTTACGCCCGACTCTGCAACCTCTAACGCTACCGTCTTCGTAAAGCCGATTAATCCATGTTTCGCTGCCACGTAAGCAGATTTGTTCATGGAGGCTACCAGGCCGTGCGCCGATGCAATATTGATAATTCGTCCAAATCTTTGGGTACGCATACTCGGTATGAGTAATCGACTCATATGAAACGCCGATGATAAATTGACCGCTAAAATGAGATCCCATTTATCAGTCGGGAAATGCTCAACGGGAGAGACATGCTGAACTCCAGCATTATTAATCAAAACATCAATAGCGCCCAACACATCATTCGCATTTCCCACAAAACGCTCAACCTCTGAAGGTTTTGACATATCTGCATCAGAATAAAACACTTGGACACCAAAATTTTCTTTAATCTCCCGCTCTATCGACTGAATTTCTTTCCTCTCCCCAAAACCATTCAAGCCAATATCGTATCCTTGTGACGCGAACTCCTTAGCAATTCCTAAGCCGATACCAGACGTAGAACCCGTAACCAGAACGACTCTTCCTCTACTCATAGCGATCCTCGCACAAAATGTCTTCAACAAATCTCACAATGGAATCAATCGTAGCACCAGGTTGATCTACATGCGGCGAATGCCCACATTCCTTCAATATGACTCGTTGAGTCGGCGCGGGTGATAACTTCTCAATAACTTCAATTTGAGCCAAAGTTCCATACGGATCATCATCACTTTGGATAAGTAAAGACTCGCAACTAAGCCTTTCAACATAAGTTTGAATATCCCAATTCTTAAACTCCGGTGATAACCAAATGTCATTCCAACCCCAAAAAGCGGATTCAACATCTTCATGGTAACGTCCTAATTTCTTCGGTAACTCTGTTGTTTCAAAAGCAACGCGAGCCTGCTCGATACTCTGTATCGTTAAACCTTCCACAAAAACATGAGGTGCCATCAGGACCATTCCGCCCAAGTCATATCCACCGCCGTTGTGAATCATAGCGATTGAGGCTCCATCGCTATGTCCAATTAGTATGGGCCTATCAACGTCTATATGTTTTAGAAAATCGGGAAGAGTGTCAAGCGCTTCTCGATGCATATAATCAAGCGATCTTTTCTCAATTATAGGAGAGGACCTGCCATAACCATACCTTGAAAATACAAACACGCGACAGCCTGTCGCTGTAGCTAAATCCTCAGGAAATCTTTTCCATAAATCAATGGAACCCAAACCCTCATGCAGCAAAACCAGCGTGTCTTTTTTTCGAATGGCATCATCGGACTCGATACATCGATACTCTAATCGTTTATCGCCGAGAACAAAATAACTATCTGTAATTCTCATAGCTTGAACTCTTTCAAAAAATTAAATTCATTTAAAAGGTCACACTCCCAACCAGCTTTTAAGTGCTTCTGGTTTTCCAATTAAATTCGATGAAATATCATCAAACACAATTTCACCTTTAACCATTACGACACACCGGTTTGATATTTTTGAGAGCGCCTTAAAATTCTTATCAACGATTAAAGTTGAAATTCCAGATTGTTTTACAACGTCAATTATGCTCCAGATCTCTTGTGCAATTAGCGGCGCGAGTCCTTCTGTAGCTTCATCCAATAGTAATAAATCCGGGTTTGTTAACAATGCTCTACCGATACTTAACATCTGCTGTTCCCCTCCGGAGAGTTGCTGTCCGCCATGAGTTAAGCGCTCCTTGAGTCGGGGAAAGCTATCGAGAACTCGATCATAGGTCCATTCTCTTCGGCCCTCAAACCCGCGTCGAGCAGCTAAAAGTAAATTTTCTCTCACGGACAAGTTTTTGAAAATACCACGCCCTTCAGGGACATATGCAACACCAGCCCTAGCAAGCAAATGCGTAGGTAAGGATTTAGAGTCCTGTTCTCTGAATTTCACATCTCCAGAGCTTGGAGAGACCAGGCCCATGAGACACTTGATCAGCGTTGTTTTGCCCATTCCATTTCGGCCCATAAGGGCTAACGTTTCACCACGTTTGATTTCTAGATTAACACCGTGAAGTACATGACTCAATCCATAGTGAGCGTGAAGATCCATCACACTCAAAAGCACGTTACTCATCGATGTCCTCACCTAAATAAGCCTCTTGAACTCGATAGCTCGTGCGAACGACTTCAGGTTTACCACTTTCGATAACCTCGCCATTTAGCATCACTGTCAGCTTATCGGCTAATGCAAACACCGCGTCCATATCATGTTCAACCAATATCACCGCAAAGTCTGATCGGATGTTAAGAAGTAGCTCTACAATCTTCAGTGATTCCTCCGCCCCCATACCAGCGAGAGGTTCATCTAAAAGTAATACCTTTGGCTCCGTTGCTAAAGCTAATGCGATTTCTACCTGCCTCTGTTCCCCGTGGGATAAATCACTAGCCTTTTTGTGGGCTAACGCATCAAGCTGCAATCTTTCCATAACTCTTTTAGAACCAATCTCGACATCAGGATAAAAGCTAACCGCCCCAAAAAACCTCATGGAAATATCTAGCCGAGACTGAACAGCAATATTACAGTTCTCAAGGACACTCAAGCTGGGATAAATATTAGTGCGCTGATAGCTCCGGCCGACCCCCAAAAGACTCATCTTAGTCGGCCCATATCCGGTGGCGGCCACTCCATCAACTATTATTTTCCCTTCTGTAGGCCGCAACTCTCCAGACAACAAATTAATTAAGGTGCTTTTCCCCGCGCCATTGGGGCCTATGACAGCGTGAATCATTCCACGCTCGCACGAAAGTGATACCCCCGAGACTGCTGTTAATCCAGAGAATTTTTTTGTTAGCGATACAGCTTCAATCAAGGTGTCCATATTACGGCGTTTTCTTAAAAAACTTTAACCCAACTAGGCCACTGGGAAGGAAAAGTGCTACAAGAACAATCACCCCCCCAGTCAAGAGCTGCCAATGCTTGGTCACCATCTGAAAACCTTCCTCAACAAGCATGAGGCCTGTAGTCCCGAGGACCGGCCCAAGGACTGTGCCTTTGCCACCCAAAATCACCATCATCAATGCATGTCCTGACACATGCCAACCAACCATTTCCGGATTCACAACACCGAACTGCACCGCGGCCAAAAAGCCACTAATGGCAGCGATCATGCTCGCAATCACAAAGCATACTAATTTAAATTTATATGTGTTGTAACCGAGGGCCTTAGTCCTGTGTTCACTAAATAATAAAAATGAACGACATTCGCGAGATCCAGCTGCCACCAGTCAAATAGACTGAAATTGGGACGACTATTTACATACATACCGTCTGAGCCACCCGCCAAGTTGGTATCGTGTAAAAAATAAAACAACATTTCACCAAGCGCCAATGTAGACATGATGAAAAATATACCTTTAGTGCGCAGCACCAAGGCTCCGAATATTGCGCCTAGCACACCCACAGATACGATACTGGCCAGGAGTGCAACAAAAAAGTTCATGGCTGAATCTGGCGGACTCAGGAGTGCGAGGACATATCCTGAAAATCCAAAAAAGGCGGCATGACCTAGGCTGACTAAACCAGTGAAACCAACTAGTAGATTTAAGCTACTCACAAAAATGATCATCACTAGGATCTTTGAAGCAAATTGAATATAGAATCTATCGCCCACGAGAGGGAATAAGACTAGCGCCAAAAGAATTAATCCGGGAAAGGCTTTTTTAAGCATCGGGCCCATTAATACTCCTTACCAAATATCCCTTGAGGACGAAACATTAATATCAGAGCCATCAGAGCAAAGATACTCATCCCTGCCATCTCTGGGAAAATATTCACCCCAAAAATATCAAAAACCATTACCTTGCCAAAAGTATCAATTAAGCCAACCAGTAAAGCTGCGACCATTGCACCCTTGATTGATCCTAAACCACCAATAACAACAACGACAAAACTAACAATGAGTACTTGACCACCCATGCCAGGAAATACAGAGGATATCGGCGCCGCTATCATTCCTGAAAAGGCCGCAAGCGACACCCCTAGAGCGAATATAAATCGATAAACCAATCCAATGTTAATACCTAGGGCTTTCGTCATTTCTCGATCAGACTCACCAGCGCGAATCATCATTCCTAAACGCGTATGCTGTATCCCTATAAACATTAAAATAGCGATAACAATACAAACACCAGAGAGCCACAATCGATAAACAGGATAAGCTAAGTTATCAGTTAACTGAATTGAACCATCTAGTAACGCCGGGATAGCGACACTATGCACATCATCACCCCAGATCACACTTCTCAACTCAGAAAAAATCAATATTAATCCATAAGTAACCAAAACCTGTTGGAGGTGATCTCGATCGTACAAAAATCGAATAAACGACCATTCGAGGATCAATCCGAGTACAAATGCAACCACTACCCCAAACAACAACCCTAACCAAAAATTTCCAAGCCAGCCCATCAATGACCAAGCTAGGTAAGCTCCGATCATATAGAAACTGCCATGAGCAATATTAATCACGCCCATGATGCCAAAAATTAACGTTAAACCGCTAGCAACCAAAAATAGCAGTAAGCCATATTGAATACCGTTCATCGTTTGAATAAAAAATGTAACTGCGTCCATTGAAGAGCCCTAACTAATAACACCTGAGAGATCATCGATAACGTTATCGACGACTCGCGCACTAATCAACTGTGTCACAGTTATCACGTCATTATCTTGCCATCGCATGGCATCAATAGCCGCGGGCGGCAAAATCTGAACTGTAGCTGTTTTCAACATGGTGACTTCAGAGGCCGCCGCAGATAATGCCGCAAAGATTCCTCCCCCTGCGGCCCCTACCAAAATCACATGAACATGAGTGCCATTCACATGTTTCTCTCTCATACATATTGCTAAGATCGCAAGATATTCCGATAAAAGTACGCGTTCGGCGCTTAATTTAGGAGAGTGACTAGAACAATCGATGAACACTTTAATACCGACAACAGAATTCGATAAGGCGTTAATCGCATGCGTCAGATCGAAAACAGCTTCAGCATCAGCGAAATGATCAGCGACCAAAGCGTAAATCGCCACCCGCTCATCTGCATGATTATCTAAAGAAAACATCGCCGAACTACCAGACCAAGAGGCCTCTTCTCCAATTTCGGTTAAATCGATCAAGGAGTGAACGGAGTTTTTAGTGACTTGAAGGCTAGAACGAGTTAACCCCTGGTCGTTAAATCTATGTTCCAATTCATCTAAAATTACAAGGTTTGAAGCAACTAAATTTTGCTTAGACGAAAAAAAACTACGTATTCCGCATTGGTAACCTTGTTCATCGTCTTCTACCAATTGGAACCTGCTCGATATGCCAGCACGATTCGCTCCGTTCAACACATGATGAATATCATCACTCGACACATGACCATCTTCAGTATCTTCAGTCAGTGCTTGAATTAATTTTGGACCAGACATCGAAATCTGTGAGTGAGCATTCACCAAGACCCTATCGCCAATTGTCGCGAGCATACTGCCACCCCCGTAGCAATGCCTGGTCACGACGGACAAGACTTGAAGCCCATCCAACTTTGCATCAAGTAGATCTCTAAAAACAAAGCGAAAAGCTGCCAAACCGTTTGCACCTTCTGTAACGCGAACCCCGCCCGTATTAAGCATCATCAGTAACGGAATCCCCAACCGTTTGGCTGTTTTTATACCGACTGCAAGCTGCCTCGCCTCAGCAGCGCCAATGGAACCTCCTTGAACGCTAAAATCGAATCCAACGACCAAGGCGTTAAACGGACCTAGAGCGCCTTTAGCGACGCGTAAACTTCCTACGGGATCCCCTTCGAGATCAATTAACTCATCGAAAATTAGCCTTAGTTGTCGATCTAAATCAAGTTGAGAAAAACGCATACCTATATATCAAGAGAAGGCTTGGTGAACCGAAAAGCAGAAACACTGAAACGACCCATGGATCGCCAAAAGTGTACTGATACATTTTGCTGATACACCTCTGTTTGGATAACTAGGCTTAGTTGGACTTTAAAGATCGCATCCGACAGATGGGTCTTCCAGACTTTCCCATGCTGTACCAACTACATTGTTCACTCCATTCTCCACTTTAATTGTATAAAAATTTTGAATGGGATTATGCGCTTTCGACATTACCCAAGATCCACGAGGACTATCAATTTCTGCCCCCTCCATAGCATTAATCGCCCGTACTTTTTTCGATAAATCTCCAGATGTTTCCTGAAGTGCCTTAATCAATAGTAAGCCGGCATCGTAACCTTGGACGGCATAAACATCAGCCTCTTCACTGTAAGCCGATCGATAAGCTTTTCTAAAGGCTAAGTTCTTAGGATTTTGAAGCCCATCAGCGTAATGAAGTGTCGTCGTAATTCCCTCGGCAGCATCACCCTGAGCATCGAGAACGCCTTCTGTTAAAAACCCTGAGCCGTATAGTGGAATAGAGGATTTAAGTCCGGCCGCAGCATAGTCTTTTACGAACTTTACAGCACCACCCCCGGCAAAGAAACAAGCAACTGCATCAGGTTTCAAAGCGGCTATTTCCGTTAGAATTGCCTGAAACTCAACGTTTGGAAACGGTACGAATAATTCTTTAATGACCTCACCCCCAGCAGCTTCAAAACCCTCCCTGAATGAAGCTAAAGCCTCTTCCCCCGCACCATATTTCCAAGTGACAAAAACTGATTTTTTATGCCCCTCTTTAACCATAATGCGGCCAAGTGGATGAGTAGGCTGCCAGTTAGAAAAAGAGGTCCGAAATACGTTGGGAGCGCACATCGCACCCGTTGCAGCATTTGCGCCAGCGTTCGGAATGATTACCAAAGATCCGGTCTCCTGTGCAACTTTTATCATACCCATCGCTACGCCCGAATGTACGGTACCGATAACCACATCGACCTTATCACGAGTCATGATCTTATTCGCGTTATCCGTCGCCTTAGCGGGATTTGATTCATCATCTACCGCAAAAAATTCAATGGATTTTCCAAAGGGATTCTCCCCCAGTTCGCTTAGAGCTAACTTAAATCCGTTCTCTATTGCTATCCCGAGTTTTGCGTATGTTCCAGTATATGGCAACATAAAACCCACGCGAATTGAATCAGTAGTTTTACCACAGCCCGTTAAAGACAGAAACGACATTCCGGCCAAAGCTGAAGTCCCAGCCAAAAATTTACGACGATTACTCATGGACATTTTATTCCCCTTTAAACTTCCTTATTGCTCTATTTTGGCTTTCTGCCGTAACTTAAATCGTTGAATTTTACCCGTCGCAGTTTTCGGTAGCTCACCAACAAACTCAATCCACCTGGGATATTTAAATGGCGCTAGTTTTGACTTAACATATTCTTTCAGTTCTTTCACTAGTTCTAACGATCCTAGGGTTGAATCCACCAACACCACATACGCTCTGGGCTTTGTAAGTCTGTCTTCATCTTCGTCACCCACTACAGCTGCCTCAAGTATGGCGGCATGTGACACCAGAACTCCTTCTACTTCAAACGGTGAGACGTATAAACCACTCACCTTAAGCATATCGTCTGACCGGCCTCCGTAAGTATAAAACCCTCCACTATCCACACTATACTTGTCACCAGCACGAGTCCACTCGCCACAAAACGTTTCCCGTGACTTCTGCCTCTGGTTCCAATAAAGGTTTGCCGCTGAAGGTCCTTTAATCTGCAGCTCCCCAAGCTCTCCAACAGGAACACTATGGCCATCTTCATCAACTAGTCGTATTTCGTAACCTGGGACAGGCTTCCCCGTGCTACCGTATCGAAGATCTCCAGGCCGATTTGACAAGAAGATGTGCAACATCTCCGTGGAACCGATTCCATCCAGTATCTCGCTCCCGAAATGTGATGTCCAACGGTTTCCGATCTCTGCAGGTAGCGCCTCTCCGGCAGAGGTCGCCACTCGAATCGAAACTTCATCGCGGCTGGGCAACTGATCACTTGCTAACATCGCACCGAATAAAGTTGGAACCCCATAAAATATCGTGGGTTTATGTTCTATCAACCTCTTAAATACCGACTCAGGTGTAGGTCTCTCGGACATCAAGACGGTTGTAGCTCCAACAGATAGAGGAAATGTAAGACCGTTACCCAAACCATAAGCGAAAAATAATTTGGCAGCGGAAAAAACGACATCAGTTTCTCTAATACCTAACACTGGCTTGGCATAGAGCTCAGCGGTATAAGCTAAGCTTGAATGTACATGAAGTGTCCCCTTCGGAGTTCCTGTTGAACCTGATGAATATAGCCAAAAACAGGTATCGTCGCATGACGTTACAGCGGGATCGCAATCACGATGCGCCTCGCTTTGAAGACTTTGCAAATGTTGATATTGAGGTACCTCTTCCCCTGAAACGATAATGTGTTCCAAATGTTTTGAGTTAGAAATTGCCTTACTTAGTTTTTCAAGAAGCGAAGATGTCACGATCAGCACCTTCGCTCTACTGTCCTCCATCATGAAATCGTAATCATCTGGAGTAAGCAATGTGTTCACCGCAATTGGGACAACCCCTACCTTGATAGCCCCAAGAAATACAGCAGGGAAATCAATCGTGTCGGATTGTATGAGCATGACACGGTCCTCCATCTTTAAGCCGAGAGCCCGGAGGGCATTACCGGACTGGTTCGCTCGTGTCATCAGATCTTCATATGTATACCGTCCAGCGTCGTCAATGTAAGCGATTTTCTTAGATCGACCCGCGAGAATATTACGTTCCAGAAGATCGTGCGCGGCATTAAAAGCTCTGGGCATATGGATAACCGGAGGGCTCGTAGATTGATCAGACGAGTAGCTCTCTAACTTCGCGGTGCAGGTGCTTAACACACTATATCTCTCCACATTAAAATAAGATTTTATTTACCAAGATTACTCACTTTTGGCACCAGATGTCCTCACATGATGCCAACCATTCCTCTGACCAATCAGCAGCCTCCTCTTCCGGCATTGTGCCGGAGCTGGCGTCGTGTAATAGTATATCGCCTATTCGAACCGCTCCGCACTCATTTAAAAGCGTATCAAAACGCTTCCCGCCGAAGCAATATGTCTCAGAGTAAGTAAGGTCCCCTAGGGCAATCACGCCGTAACGTATGCTCCTGAGATCAGGTCTTGATTCATCTATAGCCTCAATAAAGGCTCTAGCATTGTCTGGAACATCGCCCTGTCCATACGTGGATGTACAAATTAAATGTATGTAGTTACTTTCAAATACTTCGGGGGTCAAACGATCCATATCGACCGTCTCGACCTCGATTCCTTCTCCATCGAATCTCAACTCTAGTTCTTGAGCTACCAATTGTGCATTACCAGTCATGGTGCCAATTAGAATTTTGATTTTTTTACTCATATGTTTGTCACTACTCCAAAAAGTTAGTAAATTAATATGTAATATATTGCATATAATAATAATATTGATGAGTTATTATACAGTTTTCCAAAATTTGTAGTATCATTCAATAAGAATTTCTCAATATGTAATATATTGCAATTAATAATGAACTTGATTACGTCATTCGTGTCTAGCCCTACAGATAGTGGTAAATCATAAATCGACGTAGGAAGATTAAGTTATGCTTGAAACTTTGAATCATAATGGGATTATCCGTGGCTCTAGTGAGCCATCAAACCCGCGGGAAACAGCCAACTCTGAATTCCTAATGCTGGTTGGATCGAGAGTTAAAAAGATTCGCAAAGAAAAAAAATTTACCAGGAAGGTTTTATCAGAGTATTCAGGGGTATCAGAGAGGTATCTCGCACTCTTGGAATCCGGGCAAGGTAACGTATCCATCGCGCTTTTACGCCAAGTAGCCCAATCTCTTGACGTTGAACCAGAAGTTCTTATCTCAAATTCAGCGCCCGTCAACTCCGAATCACGCCTCTTACTTGGGTTGCTAGCAGGGTTAACGAGTTCCGACCGAAACAGATTCAAAGATCAGCTACTGAAAGAGCTACGAAACTCTCCAGCGAGCCGCAGCTATCGGATTGCTCTGATTGGACTCAAAGGCGCCGGGAAAACAACAGTTGGTCAAAGACTTTCCAATATTTTAGACATTCCATTTATTGAGATTGATAGAGAAATCGAGAAACTTGCAGATGCCCCACTTTCAGAAATTTTTATCACTTATGGCCAAGAAGGCTACAGAAATTTAGAGAAAACCTGCCTGGAAAATTTACTTGGTAACGGGAGTAATTGCATCATTTCGACAGGTGGAAGCATCGTTCAAGATCAAACGGTTTATGATCTCCTGCTATCTACGTGCTACACGGTATGGTTAAAAGCCTCTCCAAAAGAACATATGGACAGAGTTGTCGCGCAAGGAGATCTCAGACCCATAGCCGGCAATAATAGAGCTATGGACCAATTAAAAAACATTCTCCTCAAGCGACAATCAAGTTACGAGAAGTCAGATTTGGCAGTGACGACTGACGGGAAGTCTCCCGGGATCATTGCTAGTCAAATTCTTGCAGACCGCACGCTTCGAAAGTTGATTCAACACACAAATTAAATCGGGCACTTTACAACCATGCAACCACCAGTCCAAACAAAAGAGTTACCCATTACTGAAAGAGTGGTATTCGATACCAATCCAGACGAATACAAACATTGGACGCTTTCAATCGCGGAAAGTACCGCAATCTTGAGCATGGATGTAAACGAGGATGAAGGGCTCAAGCCCGGATACAAACTCAAGCTCAATTCCTACGACTTGGGCGTTGACATAGAGCTCTATGACGCTATCAATCGAATCAGATTCGAACACCCGAAGGTTAAATGTGTCGTCATTACTTCAGCTAAAGAGAGGATGTTTTGCTCCGGAGCAAACATATATATGCTCGGGCAATCCAGCCATCCTTGGAAAGTTAACTTCTGCAAGTTCACCAATGAAACTCGAAACGGCATTGAAGACTCAAGCAGGCATGAAGGTCTCAAGTTTTTAGCGGCGATTAACGGCACTATCGCGGGCGGGGGATACGAACTTGCGCTAGCATGCGATAAATTACTCATGATCGATGATCGCTCCTCCAGCGTGAGCCTCCCAGAAGTACCGCTTCTAGGCGTTCTACCCGGCACTGGGGGGCTGACTCGGATTATTGACAAGAGGAAAGTGAGAAGAGACCTAGCAGACGTATTTTGCTCAACAAGCGAAGGCGTCCGGGCTGATCGTGCCAAAACATGGGGTCTCGTAGACGACATCGCCAAACCAAACATGTTCGGCGAGGCACAAAGTCAATTGATTTCGGAATTGACCGCCCAGAGTATGCGACCAACCGAGGCGGTCGGCGTGAATCTTAAGAGGTTAAAGAGAACTATAGACAATGATGGAATACATTACTCAATAATTGATGTTGCTATCAACAGAGCCTCACGGACGGCATCTATAACTATTAAAGCGCCTCCTGCTTCATTGTCGGCAGATTTGGATGCCATTCATAATGAAGGAGCGTCTTGGTGGCCGCTCGCGTTTGCGCGAGAACTAGACGATGCGATCCTGTTATTGCGTACGAATGAGCTGGAGATAGGAACTTGGATTTTCCGAACAAGCGGCAGCATCGAGGACACCCTTGAGATGGATCGCATATTGGACGAACATAAAGATAATTGGTTTGTAAAAGAGACTCTGGGGTATTTACGCCGCACCCTAGCTCGCCTCGATGTGTCGTCAAGAACAATATTTTCACTTATCGATGAAGGCTCGTGCTTCGCGGGCACATTATTAGAAATTGCCCTTTCCTCAGATCGTATCTTTATGCTTTCAGAAACGGAAAGCGGCAAAAAACCGAGTATAGCTCTATCACAAGTAAATTTTGGCAGCTTCCCAATGGTCAATCATCTCTCCAGACTCCAAAATCGTTTTTATGACCACGACAATCAATTTGAAGCATTAACGCCGCTTGTGGGGCAACTTCTGAATGCAGAAGATTCACTAAATTTAGGTTTGGTAACGTTTACGCCCGACGACATAGATTGGGACGATGAAATTCGGATCGCCCTCGAAGAGCGCAGTAGTTTATCTCCTGACGCGCTCTCAGGCATGGAAGCCAACTTAAGATTCTCTGGTCCAGAGACTATGGAAACTAGAATCTTCGCGAGACTTTCTGCTTGGCAGAACTGGATCTTCATTCGCCCTAATGCCGTAGGTGAGCAAGGAGCGCTTAAGGTTTTTGGTAGTGGGACAAAACCAGCTTTCAACTGGCAAAGAATCTAGGCAAATTACAACATCTTTTATATGACGAATTCTGAAAGAAAAAATTATGAGCATCAATTACAGCGATAAAATACCTAATAATGTGAATCTTGCGAATGATAGAAAATTACAAAGAGCATTAGAGCATTGGCAACCACATTTCCTAAAGTGGTGGGATGAACAAGGCCCTAAGGATTTTCAATCGAACGACGTTTACTTAAGGACCGCGGTAGGGGTAGATGCAAAAGGATGGGCTAGTTACGGACATGTAAAAATGCCTGACTATCGTTGGGGAATATTTCTTGCCGATCAAATGAAGGATAGGACTATTGGTTTTGGCGACCACTTCGGCGAACCTGTTTGGCAACAAGTACCCGGAGAATTGCGGTCTCAATTTCGAAGAATTATCGTTACTCAAGGGGATACCGAACCAGCCTCAGTTGAGCAACAGAGATTACTAGGACTAACATGCCCCTCACTTTACGATCTAAGAAATTTATTCCAAGTAAATGTTGAGGAAGGAAGACACTTGTGGGCAATGGTGTACTTGCTTCATTGCTACTTTGGTCGAGATGGAAGAGAGGAAGCCGAAGAGCTCCTTGCCAGACACTCTGGAGATACTGATAACCCTCGTATTTTAGGAACATTCAACGAACCAATCAGTGACTGGTTATCATTTTTCATGTTCACCTACTTCACTGATCGAGATGGAAAGTTTCAGTTAAAAAGTCTCAGCGAATCAGCATTTGACCCCCTTGCAAGAACCTGTAAATTCATGCTGACTGAGGAAGCCCATCACATGTTTGTTGGGGAAACTGGCGTAGGTCGTGTTATCAAACGATGTCTTGAAGTAATGAAAGAAATAGGTACTGATGATCCAAATGCCGTCCGTGAAAACGGAGCTGTTGATCTAGTAACACTTCAAAAATATTTAAATTTTTGGTTTAGCTCATCCTTGGATTTATTTGGCTCCGAAATTTCATCGAATGCTGCCTCTTCGTTTGCGAGTGGTATAAAAGGGCGACCGGATGAAGGCCGATATGAGGATCACGTTTGTAACGATGGGACCTATGACATCGACACACCCGATGGTGTGGAGCAGGTCAACCTAAGAAATGCAATGAATGAGGTGACCAGAGAGGCCTACGTGAAAGACTGCGAAATTGGAATCAAACGTTGGAATATGATGATTAAGCGCGCTAATTTTGACATTACGTTAACGTTGCCAAGCACTCGTTTTCATAGAACGATTGGAAGTTGGGCGAACGTTCCAACAGACCCCGCCGGAAAATCTGTTAGCCAAACGGAATACGACAAGGGCATTCCTAGTTGGCTGCCAACCGAGCAAGATCGAGCTTTCATTAGGAGCCTGATGCAGCGCGTGGTTGAACCTGGGAAAATGGCTGGATGGATAGCGCCTCCTGATCGAGGCATCAACAATAATCCCGTTGACTATGAATATGTGCGACTAAAATAAAAAACGGGAGCCTACGCTCCCGTGCTTTACTTTAAGTTCCATCCCACCTACGTTCCATCTCTGACACGAGGTGTATTCCGCACAATAAGTGAATAGGCCACAGGAATAATAAAGAGAGTTAGCAGCGTACCTATCGATACGCCACCAACAATGACCCACCCAATAGCGCGCCGAGCCTCAGCGCCAGCACCGGATGATAAAGCGAGCGGCAAAGCACCTAGAACAGTTGCCAGAGCCGTCATTAGAATTGGTCGCAACCTCAATGTCGAAGCCTCTAAAACTGCCTCTATTTTTTCTTTTCCAGCCCGTCGTAATTGGTTTGTAAACTCGACAATTAGTATACCGTTCTTAGTAATCAGGCCTACGAGCATAACTAGACCAATCCGACTGTATACATTCAGAGAGCCACCGTCGCCGAGCTTAGCATTTAGCCACATTACGAAAAGGGCCCCGAGAAATCCTAGAGGCACCGTGAGCATAATTACAAAAGGACCGATAAAACTCTCAAACTGAGCCGCAAGCACGAGATATATGAAAATAAGCGCGAGTACTAACGTGACCTTCATTTCGTCCCCACTCTCTCTGTATTCTCTAGAAGATCCGTTTAAATCAGTCGTAACATTTTTAGGTAGCTCTGCAGCTACAATTGCATCGATGAAATCCAAAACTTCGCCCTGACTCGCTTCGGGACCTACATTGCCATTAATGATCGCGGCTCGGAATCTATTAAAGTGGTTTAATTCCTTTGGTGTCACAGTCTCCTCAATAGTTACAAGATTAGATAGCTGAACAAGCTGTCCGCTCCTAGCACGAACGTAGATTGATGTTAAATCTGTTGGCTGGCGTCGTTTTGCATCCTCCATCTGCAGTACAACGTCATACTGCTTACCTTCACGCTTATACCGAGTTACATCACGCCCACCCAACAGGGTCTCTACTGTAGTCCCAATAGTAGCCATGGAAATCCCCATTGATGCGGCCTTCTCTCGATCAACATTGACCCTCAGTTGAGGCTTGTTTAGTTTTAGATCGGTATCGAGACCTGTTATACCAGGATAAGCTCTAAGCTTGGCCATCACCTTATCAACATGACCCTGCAATTCCTCATATGAGTTCCCATAAATTACATACTCTATCTCCTTAGCCGTGAAGCTTTGCCCCAAAGATAAAGGATTAATAGCAAATGAAATAACGCCTGGTATACCGCCAAACAACTTGGGAGTAATTTGTTTACTAATTTCAAGTTGATTACGCTTTCTGGTATCCCAGTGCTCAAGTATCGCGAATCCAATAGCGAAATTCACAGGATTTGGTCTCTCAAGGCCAGGAGCCACAACTTCAAACAATGTCTCAATCTCAGGAACATCTGCCCCTAATATACCTGCGACCTGTTTCATATAGCGATCTGTGTACTCCATCGTGGATCCTTCCGGAGCGATCGCAAATGCCATGAAAAAGCCGCGATCCTCTACCGGCGAAAGCTCTTGCTTTAACTGTGCAAATAAACTAAGCATGGCTATAATTGCCACAATAAAGACGCCAACGACAACGAACCACCACTTCAGAAACACTCTTAAGACAGCCGTATAACCAATATTAATTTTTTCAAAAATTAATTCACTGGCTTTATACATTGAACCATGATTTTCGTTTTTCTTGAGTAATATTGAGCACATCATCGGCGTTAGTGTTAATGCCACAAAACCACTTACCACCACAGCAGAAACTACTGTCAGAGCAAACTCTACAAATAGTTGCCCAACCCGACCTGTTATAAACACGAGTGGAGTGAATACAGCAACCAACGTAATTGTCATCGCGACGACCGCAAAACCGATTTCCTTAGCCCCCTTCATCGCAGCTTCAAATCGATTCATCCCCGCCTCAATATGGCGGTGAATATTCTCGAGCATTACGATGGCGTCATCAACGACTAACCCTACCGACAGCACAATACCCAACAAAGTCAAAACATTGATTGAGAATCCAAGTATATAAAGAAAAAAGAACGAGCCTATAAGTGAGATGGGTATCGTCACAATGGGAATTAATGTGGCTCTGACGCTCCTTAAAAATACAAAAATAACAAGCACCACTAAGATTAATGCCTCAATCAACACCTTATAAACAGAATCAATCGCAGCGGATATGAACTGAGATGTATCGAAAGCCACTTTCATCGACATGCCGTCAGGCAAGCCATTGATCAATTGCGGCAACAAGTCTCTTACTGCTTGAGCTAAAGCCAACGTATTACCAGTGGACTGTTTTACGACACCTAACCCAAGAGCTTCCTCTCCGGAAATTCTAACGATCTTTCGATTCTCATAA
>QXZO01000152.1:889-3091 GCA_009886305.1 Betaproteobacteria bacterium | reverse complement strand
GAGTCGCATGTTTTCAATAAAATAAGTACGACTAAAACGACACAAGGAATTGTGGCGGTTGGGCGATTAAAGCAGCACGTAGAACTTACAAATGAGCCGCAATTTGCGCTAGCTCTAGAAGGTATACAAGATCCCGGAAATTTGGGTTCCATTCTGCGTTCTGCCGCCGCGTTCTCCGTAGATACTGTGTTCTTGTCCCCTGGAACTGCGGATGCTTATTCGCCAAAATGTTTGCGTGGCGGTATGGGGGCTCAGTTTCGCTTGAGCATATATGAAGATTCTGATTTATCTAGCGTTATCGATGAGTTTTCCGGTCAGACAATAGGGTCATCTATCGATGCAAAGAAAGATATTGACTCTGTTGACTTTAAGGGGCCGGTGCTTTTACTCGTTGGAAGCGAGGGAGACGGATTGAGTGACGCTCTTCTAAAAAAGGCGGACAACGTGGTAGCGATACCCTTAGCGAATAAGGTTGAATCGTTAAACGTCGGGAGTGCGGTCGCTATTCTTTGTTTCCACAAAGCGCGCTTGCGATGAATATCTCATTAACGTAATTGTATAAGGCTGGCAACTTCTGGATTTGCGAAGAGCTTTCAGGTCGAACTAATTAAGTGATGTTGTCGATCTGTCGCCCGTTGTTAGGTAACCTTTCATTCAAAGCGAACTATAGAGTAAATGATAGACTCTGAAATGATATACGCGGATTTAACACACTCAATAACATGAAAGACGCCACAGTCCAGAGTAATCTCTTTGTTCGATTTATAGGAATAATATTATTCGCATGGCCTGCATTTGTGCTGTGTGATGAGGATTACGACCGGTGTGTTGTCGATTTTGGAGAAAATGGAAACTTGTCAGTCAGTCTTCTCGAGCAGAAAGCAGATGAAGGCTTAGTTGAGGCTCAGTATTGTATGGCCGTTGTCTACCATGAGGGAAAGAGTGTTTCACGCGATAGAGCCCAAGCGGCGGTTTGGTACCTAAGAGCTGGTCAAAAGGGACATTTGGAGGCGCAGTATTGGTTGTGCATTCTTTATCGAGAAGGTATCGGTGTAGAGGCTAATGCGCTTGAATCTTTATATTGGTGTCAAAGAGCAGCAAAAAAAAATCACGCTAATGCGCTTTATGCATTGGGACAATGGTATTACGGTGGCTATGGACGTAACAAATTCACCGATTATTTGAATGCGTACATCTGGTTTTCAAGAGCAGTAATGGCTGGTGACGAAGCAGGTGAGGATATGATTCGTCTTTTGGAGCGCCAAATGACAGATCTGCAGATATTAGAAGCAAAAAAATTGCTTGAACGGGATTTACCCTGAGTTAATTTACTAACTGAGCAATTTAATATTTTTAACTGCCTGTTTTAAATTTTTTCAACTTAAGGGGTGTCTCATTTCCCAAAATATTATTGTTTCACGTATAGCTTTTCTCCTGGCGTTGTTTCTGCCTTTATGCGGGATATGTGATGAAGACTATGATCGTTGCGTGTTGACCTTCGGATTAGACGGTGTTTTGGTAATGGATGAATTAGAAAATCTTGCTACTAACGGTAATATTGGCGCGGAGTATTGCTTGGCTGTTGCATATCACGAAGGAAAAAGCGTATCACGTGATCGAGCCGAGGCAGTTAAGTGGTATTTGCGAGCAGGCCAAAAAGGGCATTTAGAGGCCCAATACTGGCTTTGCATTATTTACCGGGAAGGCATTGGAGTTGAGAGTAACGCATTAGAGTCACTTTACTGGTGCCGAAGGGCAGCGAAAAAGAAGCACCCCAAGGCGCTATATGCACTTGGCCAATGGTACTACGGGGGATATGACCGAAATATGCATACTGATTATTTGAACGCATATGTTTGGTTTTCAAGAGCGGTAATTGCTGGAGAAGTCGGCGCAAAAGACATGATCGATCTCCTAGAGGAGCAAATGACCGATCTTCAGGTGCTTGAGGCGAAAAAAATAATGGAACGCAACCTCCCTTAATTCATCCGATTCGCTGAGTTAGTTTTGATGATAACTTGAAAATACCTGGTGATCGTCACCCAAGATTAACAAGACATCATAAGGGTCCTGTCGCCCTTTATATTGAGGTCCATCCATACCGGGAGAGCCAACGGGCATACCGGGGACTGAAAGACCGATTGCCGTTGGCCTAGCAGCAAGTAGTTTATGAATGTCTTGGGCGGGCACGTGTCCTTCGAT
>QXZO01000152.1:0-879 GCA_009886305.1 Betaproteobacteria bacterium | reverse complement strand
CGTATCCCTCAACAACAGCCGTATGACAAGAACCATATTTTTGAGGCATTCCAACCCGCGCGCGCGCACGATTATTCCCCGTATCGTAACGTGTAACTGCAAACCCATTATCCTCAAGGTGAGTAATCCAATCCTTACAACAGCCACACGTAGGACTTTTCCAAACTTCGATTGGAATTTTGCTTTGTGCGTGCACTTTTAAGGATAGAAGTGATAACGATGACATTACGACAAACTTTAATACGTCTCTGCGGAACATGTTTTCTCTTCTTTATTTTTTAAAGTTCATAATTCTTTAGTGGATGCGAATGCTTCCAGTGCGAGTGATCTAGAACTCGAAAGGTCAATGATCGGTTTCGGATAAGTAACGCCCAACTCCACGTTGGCTTCATTTAAGATTTCGTTTGGTGCTTCCCATGGGTTACATAAGTACTTGTCTGGAAGGTTACTTATTTCTGGGATGTATTGACGAATGAAGGTACCTGCCCCATCGAATTTCTGACCTTGAGTGACTGGGTTAAAAATCCTGAAATAAGGTGCTGCATCCGCACCGCATCCAGCGACCCATTGCCACCCAGCACTATTATTCGCTAAGTCAGCATCAAATAAACAATCCCAAAACCAACGTTCGCCGTGTCGCCAGTCGAGTAGTAAATTTTTAACAAGGAATGAGCCAACAACCATCCTAACTCTGTTATGCATGGTTCCTGTTGTCCACAACTGACGCATTCCCGCATCCACAAATGGAACTCCGGTTAGACCACGTTGCCATGCTTTGAGAAGTTTGCGGTCAGTGCTCCACGGAAAATTATCGAACTTTGTTTGTAGATTTTTCTGAGGCAAGTCTGGATTGTGGAACAGTAAGTTATGAGAAAACTC
>QXZO01000151.1:1752-2570 GCA_009886305.1 Betaproteobacteria bacterium | reverse complement strand
ATGCTCATCTCCATGCTCATCTCCATGCTCATCTCCATGCTCATCTCCATGCTCACCATGAAAAGGGATGCCATAAATACTTTCAACACTATTGACCGACACTCCAAAGTAGCCCCAATCGCCTGTCTTCGATACTCCAAATTTCAACGCTTTATTTTCAAAATCAGAGTTAGCTAGGAAGCCTTCATCCTCTTCATGGTCATCGTGATCTTCGTCATGATCCTCATCGTGATCCTCTTCATGGAGAATAGCCCCGCTTGGAATATCAAAATTATCAAACTGAGAATTTTTATATCCAAGACTGATATTTAAACCACCGATATTATTTTGATAGGACAAATTATGCCCGTCGCCATCATTAACAGATTGCGCTTCAAGGCCAATCTTTAGTGCCGAGTCAGAAAAATCGTCTCGAGCAATAGTGTTATCAACCACATTGATAATGCCACCGATGGTGCCGTTAGCATAAAGTAGAGATGATGGACCTCTCACGACCTCAATCTGCTGGATGTTATTCAAGTCAACATCATTTACATGGTCAGCGCCAATTCCGGCAACATCCCGCACAACCATGCCATTATTGAGGACTTTTACACGATTTCCAGACATACCACGAATAATTGGCTGGCCAACACCTGAACCGTAATCTGCCGAGGAAACCCCTAGCAAGCCGTCCAAGGACTCCCCTAAACTCTGAGTAGCTGTCGTTTCAATATCCTCGCCAGTTACAACATGAAGTGGATTTTCGATATCACTCAAGGTTTGATCAATTAAAGAAGACGTGATGATCACTTCTTCTATCTCATTCGCAATTGTAT
>QXZO01000151.1:0-1742 GCA_009886305.1 Betaproteobacteria bacterium | reverse complement strand
GCCATTACGGCAGCACAAATACGCGGGTTCATAGAACCTCCTGAAAAAATTTAAATTTAATGTAATTAGTTGAAATTAAATCTAAAGTTTAGGCGGAGCTCGAGAGAGGTAGTCAGAGAATCGGGAACTTAAAGCCGCAGAGATGTGCGACATGGATAAATGTTCTACAGAAGGCAGAACAGAAAATAAAGCCCTGACCTGAGAAACTAAAGTGCCTTTGAACACATGACAGGTGTCACACTCAACTTGAGCTGACGTTTGGGCTGAAACGGTATGGGTAGCATCGTGAGCTAAATTATTGCCCACAAACAGAACTGCAACCAGAAGTAGCAGCGCAGAGTACTTATTGAGTTTGGAATCTAACACAACTGAAACCCTTAAAAACACCGTTAGGCATATGCAGATTTGAGACTATAGATTATTTTCTGAGAATTTCAAACTTTTATAGCGTGACCGAATAACTTTTTTGACCCAATCAGCGGCAATGTCCCGAAATAAAAGTTTCTGCGCAAGCAAAAATACGTTGTTTGCGCTCTTTATTCATATTTTCAAGGGTTTTGCGCATAAAAGACAATCTTGGATTGTTCTTTAGCACCCCCATGTGCCGGCTAACAAATCGCCAATATAAACCGTCGACAACATTGCACCAGTCACCCTTTTTATAATCGCTCATTTTTATAATATAGTTTGACCCACAGATGTATGGCTTGGTAGCAAATATACCCCCATCAGCGAAGGTACCCATTCCAAAGACATTTGGCGTCATTACCCACTCAGAGGAATCTACGTACATCTCCATGAACCAACGGTAAACATTCTTAGGGTGAACTTCACAAAGGGTCATTAAATTGGATATGACCATCAACCGATTTATGTGGTGGGTATAACCATAGCGGTCGGAGAAGTTAATCGCATCATCCAAGGGTGGAATCCCTGTCTCACCAGAATACCAGCTTGGATTCAATGCATTCGAAAAGTTAAAGAAGTTGCTCTGTAATTGTGTCTCGCCATGATGTTGGTAGACCCCTCGAATAAACTCCCGCCAGCCAACGATTTGCCGCAAAAACCCTTCAACCGAGTTAAGGGGAACGTCATTTTTCTCAGTGTATGCCAGCACCTTGTCAATAATGTCTCGAGGGGTAATTAACCCCATATTTAAACCAGGGCTAATTGCACTGTGAAACATAAAGGTATCATTCTGCAAAATAGCATCTTCATAAATACCAAAATTTTCAAACTTAACCTGCAAAAAGTAATCGATATTATTGAGGGCATCAGCACGAGTCAGCGGCATCCACACATCATCTATTTGGCCGGGATGGTCAGGGAATGTTTGCTCAATGATGAGTTTTAACGGTTCGACATATTGAGATTTAGTGGGCTTGTAAGAATCAGGTAACGTGAGGCCTTTTGGGATTTTCTTGCGATTATCTTCATCAAACGACCACTTACCCCCAAGTGGTTTTTGGTCTTCGTCCATCAGCAAGTCCAGCTTTTTGCGCACCTCTTTATAAAAGTTGCCCATGCGCAACACCTTAGACTTACGTGTAAACCTCAGGAATTCCTCACGGTCTAATAAAAACATTGGTGAGGGCAAAACAGTTAAGGGTAAATTTTGTTGCTGTGCAAAGTTATGTATTCTCGTCTCAAAGTCTTTATCTTCGATTTCAAACACTTTCAGGGATGTGATGCCATTCTCCGCAACACAGGTCGCTAACTTTTCTTCATAGGTTCTGTCTCTT
>QXZO01000150.1 GCA_009886305.1 Betaproteobacteria bacterium | reverse complement strand
AAGCCGTTAATATCGCTTCCTACTTTTACCCAACGACCTCCACTATTTCTAAATACCCTTACGACCCCTCTATCGGCACCACTAGAACCATAGCCCACAATCGCTGTACTACCGTCGCCTGAGAGTTTTAGGTCGCGAATGAATTCTGAGCTTCCGGCCTTTAATGACCCTCCAATCTGCTCCGCTTCGGATGAGAAAACACTGACCTCATCTATAGTTTCAAAATAGATAGCAGGGAAAGCACCATTGCTACTCGCGCCCGCAAAAACACCGTTTGCCGCAAGATCTAGAAACTCCACCGGTTCATCGCGAGCCGACAATGAGAAACCAAATCCCAACGTTTTTTTCTTGCCTTCTAAACGCATTCTAGCGATAACGCCTGTTCCATCAGGTGAAAGAGACATCTGCTCCAAAGAATTGTTGCCGCGGTTGTTATTCCAAAATCCAAGGTTCCATTGCTGAACGTTGTCCCAGCGGTCGCCCTGTAGCTTCATTATGCGCAGTGAATTTTCGTAAGAAGAATCGAGCGGCATATTTGAACCAGCGCTTAACCCATTTGCTACTGCTACAAGAGTACCGTCCGCCGATATATCAACTACCCGAGGCGGGAAATAGTCTTTGTCATCAAAGGGATTTACTATATCGCTTCCCAGCTGTTCCCAATTATAACCTTCTTGGCCGGTGTAAGTTAAAACCATAGCCAAGCCTGGTATGTTGTCGCGCCCCTGGTACCGATAGTCATACACCCCACTTAGACTTAAGACCATTCGACGTCCGAGGTCATCCATCGAAAAATGTGAAAGTTCTGCTTGTCCAGAGACATGAAGAGGAGCTTGGCGATAAGAGGACGACGGAGGAATATTAACCTTGCTGTGAAGGTTTAAATCATTGATCCCCACATTATAAACCGAAATAATATTCGAGCTTGTTCTAACCGCAACCATGGACCCAGATCCAGACAGATCAACAGCTCCTAATCGACTCAAGGAAAAATTTGAAGTTGGAATAAAAAGTGTAATCCCGACCTGAGCCCAGTCTGCTGCGCAACCTAGATCGTTTGTAGGAATCCCTAATGGAGACCCAGGGCACTCATCCAGCGAGTCTTGAACACAATCTCCGTCAACATCAAGCTGCCCAATTAAAAAACGATTTGCGCAAAAAGCCTGCAGGTCGCGATTATCGCCAGTCCCATCACCGTCAGAGTCTTCCACCTCTGATGGGTCGAGGGGAAATGCATCATCAACATCAGCGACACCATCCCCATCTGTATCAACAGCCAGGCTCTGTCCACTCATAGCTAGAAGCCATGAAAGACACATTGTTTTTAGTAGTTGATAAGCAAGTCGCATCGCATTCCCACGATCATAATTAGACATTTATAAAGTCTTATTTAATCAATATCGTATAGCAACTTCGAAGCGATAGCCACTGGGGAGATTCGGCAGAGTATAAGAGTGAGTTTCAGGTATGCCGAACCCACCTAGGGGGTACCCCCACTTCACCAGATGGGACTCCTGCTGTTAGATAGTATTACTAATGCAGACGAGTGACTTTAATAGTACCGTAGTCAAAGACTGTATATGGGCTTCAATCTTTGCTGAACTGGTTCTTGTTGCATTAGACGTTATAACGCCAGCAATCAGTGGATCACCCATAAGTCCGAACATACCATTAGACCATCGGTTAAATCCTTGACACAGTAATTACCATCGATGTCAAAGCCGAATCCCAGCAAAACGCTCCTCTACTGCTCAAGAGCTTTTTCCTTTGACGCTTTTAACACGACTTCTGCATCTCCATCCTTCCCGACTTGTGGATGATACTTACCATGAGGCATAGTCAGAACGGCTGTATCATTCACTCTTCGAGCGATGGGTATATAATCAGTCATAGCGGTCGTTACTGCAGTTTTAATTACGTCTAGTAGTATAAAACCTGATGAATCTCCAGATGTGTCCACAACAATTGTTTGATCATAAGACCAAAGGACTTCATTAGTAGTCGTGGAGACCAAGACATGACTCATACCTACACTAACGTTGGCAGCCAATACTATATAGCTGGTATCCCATTTGTTTATAGTCACATACAGGACTGCGTCAGCACCAAAATTGGATCTAAACACGCTCGAGGGCAATCCAAGTAATTGGGCGCCTTCGACTATACCTTCACGTTTAAAAATATCAGAAACAATGGAAATCGGCATAACATAGTAGCCGTTGTCGGCAAAAGGGATGGTGAGCGTTGAATTCAGTAAATCACCCGCATCGGCGGCTGTAGATTTATTAACAGCGGGAAGAACTAGTATGGATAGTGGCTTCTCAGATTCCGAATACATTTTTGGATAAGCTTCACTCTTAGTTTCAATCTCCGCACATCCCACCATAAAAAAAATCACACTCATAAGCAGGGCTAATTGTCGTTTCATTTCACATCCCTCTTATTCGTTTGAGTTGACAACAGCCTTTCCAAAAATCTTTGAGATTCTGGGTACAGCTTTCTTTCAATTTCGAAGTGTCCAAGAGCTTCTTCATTAGCATCCCTAAACGAAAGTAAATACGCTAGTTCCGCATGAACACCGGGTGGAACTCGTAAATCCTTTTCTTTAGATTTCTCGATAATATCTCTGAGTGTTTCCTCATGTGCGGCCCGAGTGTTTGATGAAGGTTCTTTTAGTAGATCATGATACGTATACGAATATTTACCCCAGTAATAGCCACCTAAAGAAACACTCGAACAACCAATGAACAGTAAGCAAAAGACGATAACGGCAATATGTTTAGTATTCATTTTCTAATCCTCACGACCCTAGTTTGACCCTTGCCAAAATAAATATACTTGTCAAATATAGTTGTCCTCCCATCTTCAACCGTCACTCGACTTTTGCCCGTTTTAACCTCAAAAACCAAGGTTTCAAGTGTCTCATTTTCTGTATCACGCGCTCCCGAAAGACCCATTTGAAACGGAGTGAGATCCTCTTCGGAAACGGTCAAAGAAAACTACTCTCCTACAGAAATAGTCATGCCAACAAGAGCTTCTGAACGCATTAATAATTTTGTAGGTTCATTAACACCTGAAATTGTCTGTTGTGTACCGCCACAGCCTGCTAACAAAAAAGCAAATACAATCGAACTAATAATTTTAAGCATAATTTATTCTCCCGCCTCTAATCTTGCGCAACGTAATATCTCGATAAGTCTTCGCCAATCGATCCATTAATCTTCGTTACATAAGAAACTTCGTTGAATTCGTCGTCACCAAAACTTGCTACTACAGATAATGCTGCGACTTCCTTCCCTGGCAAAGTTATAATCGCACCAGTCTGAGGGTTTTTTATAGATTTACCCTGAACATATACTTTTAACATCATTCCTTCAGATAACCCTTGACTAGCTCCACCAGCAATAATGTAAGCGTCCTCTTCTTTCGCCAAGACAAACGAACGCCATGGCTTACTCGTCATGTTTTCAACCAAATTGCTCGTTAACTGAGAAATTGCCGCAGACATTGATTTGTCGGTTAAGCTTTGGTCAAACCCAGCTCGAGTTCCAGCACCCATTGTAGTCTTGGTCTCACTGACTGCTTCTCCGGCGCCTTCCTCCGCGTGAATAATACGACCCGTACTTACTTCAATTAATCTAACATTTACCTTAGCATATGCTTTCTGCATCTTTTTTCTAGAGAATATACCTGACTCGCTCTCAGTAGAACGTCCAAATTCACTAACCGAACCAACGATCAAATAGTCGACACTAATACCCGCATCTTTTAAACCGGCTAGCATCTGTTCGGCTGAGGTTTTTTCAGAGTCCATGCGTTCGAACATCAGAAAGTAGCCTGTGTCAGTTAGTCTAGCGCTCAAAATATCAGATGCCTGCTTGCCGATCCTGTCGCCAGAATCATCTACAAGGAAAGAAACTCCTGACTGAGTTTCATTAGTAAAACGGGCGATCGCTACTTTTCTCTTTAAAGTTATTCCCTGTTGAGAGGTGGTCTCTGCAGTAATTTCTGACTTCTTTGTATTAATCACGTTATGACCAGCGGAATCGACTTCACCGAAGGCGTAAGTACCAGCAACAACGAACGTTAAAGCGATCCAATTTTTTAACAAAAACATGCCGCACCCCTATAGAACCAATAATTTTGAGCCCAAACGCCAAAGACACCCATAATTTTAAACACATAAACATAAAACTATATTAATAAGCGATTAATATTTATTAAAAAAATAAAAAATAAAAAATAAAAAATACAAATCTCTTTACATTTACATTAACGAGGCATTTTTTAGCACTGGACTTTGGTATTTTAGGCGAAATCTGGCACTTATCAGAGGCCGTCAAATTCAGATACGAGAGCAGCGTACCTTGAGCGACTCACCGCACTTAAAACCAGAGCATCGAGTATTTTTTTTGAAGTTAGATTTAATGTAGCCGCTCCAGATTTAAACAATAAAGTCATGCCAAAAGTTTGGCGCCCCCAATCATGGGCACGAATAAAAAAATACGAAGGTTGTCTCTCTACCCTAAGGTGGCGCGTCAAGTGCCCTTAAAAACTGATCACGTTAGCGATTTAGAACAACGCGTCACACTCAGCGCTAAAATCAGCTAACCACTGACCATGGGTTTGCATTTGCACCCTCTTGGTCTCGTCTAAAGGGATGTCAGGCTTACTTGTATTCGTGTCTGCTTGTTTACTTGTTTCGTAGTTATTTTCACATGCAGTTAAATGCCTCTCATAGACAGTGTTAATGTGGCTATCAAGCTCATCGTTGTTTGGACTTTTTGTTTGGACTTTTTGTTTGGACTTTGTTTGGACTTTGTTTGGGAATTGTTTGAGCGTTGTTCGGAAAATCAAAATTAGGCCGAAGTGAACGAGCGTCCAAGCGCGTTCCTTTTGTGATTCGCGCAGAAAATGTGAATTTTTTTAGGTTGCCCATATAGTCATTAAATGCTGAAATTCGCGGAGGGAGCGGTAAGTCGGTGGACAGCCAGAATTTGTAGAAAGCACTTCGCCGTCCAACGCTGAATCTCCCTTTCGGGAGCAGCGACCCCGCCTTGTTGTTCTTAATAGTGCGTTTTCGTCTTATATTGGCATTGAATATGAGGTGATAGATCTCAGCCGTCTCTTTATGCTTTAACTGGAGAGTTACTCCGTCATACTTGCCACCGTCATATAAACCTGTGGAATATGATAAATATTGCAGATTAGTGATCAACAAATCTTTGGCTCGATTCTCGAAGCGCTTAGGTAGCTATTTTTTGGCTAGTTAGTCCTTTATCAGGCTGAAATGGCCTCAATCCATGCAATGGGCAGGAGTAGGACATACAAGACGAAATAGACTGCCTAAAACCCGGTTCAAGATAATTCTTAGTGCAACCGAAGCACTGCGCGCATTTGGCTTTAATCGCATAAGTCTTAGACGTGGGATTAGCTTCGAATTGTTTGATGGGATTAGATTCACTCATCTGCATCACCCAATCGGGTAATCATTTCCCTTATATCTTAAACCCGCCACACGGTCACGCGCGGGCTCAACTTAACCGGCGCCGGATACCGGCCCTCTTTTACGCCGGCCCACCAAGAACTTTTTGAGATGGGGATGATTGGAATTGCAGGTGGATTTGCTTTCATGTCGCCCACGATCTGGGACAACCTGACAAACCCTGTCTTTGGAAGATTACTCATACTTGCCCTCATAGATGTGTTTAAGTGCTATGGGGCAAAGTGTCAGTTAACAGCGTTCAATCGTCAGTGGGAACAAAGGCCATGTTTAATTGTAGTGTTTCAACCCGAGACGCCGCCGACTTAAATATTTTTCTAAGTCGTGCGCTCTCCTCAACCGTCCACAGCTGCCCAGTGAGATGTCTCACTGCGACAACCATATCAAGCGCATATAAACTATGCTTTCGCCATGCGGCCCTCATGGCGCTGGCTTCCTTATAAAAATCGGCTGCAACGTCGTTGCATGCGCGCTCGTAGGTTGCACCCGCCAATCTTCGCAAGAGTATTTGGTAGGCCATCGACTCTTTGAGTTCTTGCGAGACGCTTGGACGGCCGCGCGAGTGCTCTAGACCCAGCGATAACGCCAATTTTTTGCCAG
>QXZO01000015.1 GCA_009886305.1 Betaproteobacteria bacterium | reverse complement strand
CAACTGGGTGGGCATGTGGAGATGCGGATAGCTGGAGAAATTAAAGGTGTTGATAAACCAAAGGAAAAGAAAATTCGTGCTGATGTTGAGGAAAAAAAGAATGATGTAATAGCTGCAAACGGTCTTTACGTGATAGGCACTGAGAGACATGAAAGTCGTCGAATTGATAATCAGTTACGCGGTAGATCAGGTCGTCAAGGGGACCCTGGAACTTCAAAATTCTTTTTATCACTCGATGACGATCTAATGCGGATCTTTGGGTCTGAGCGCATGGATGGAATGCTCAAAAAACTTGGATTAGAGGAAGGCGAAGCTATCGTTCATCCCTGGATTAATAAGGCATTAGAAAAAGCGCAGCAAAAAGTAGAGGCTCGAAACTTCGAAATACGTAAACAGCTTCTAAAATACGATGACGTTATGAATGACCAACGCAAGGTAATTTATGAGCAACGTCGTGATATTATGCGAGCAAATGAGGTCAATGACACGGTAAGTGATATGCGGCATGAATTTATAGAGCAATTAATTAGCACGACTATTCCTGCGGGCTCTTATCTGGAGCAGTGGGATATAGATACTTTGTCCACTGAAAGTGAGAATATATTGTCACTGGATGTTCCAATATCCGATTGGGTTAAAGAAGAAGGAATTGCCGATCAGGAAATTTTAGATCGGTTGATAGATTTTTCGAACCGAAAGATGGCGGAGAAATCAGCAAACTATGGCATTGAACTTTTTCGCATGGCAGAAAAAAGTATTCTGCTTCAAATATTGGACCAGCAATGGAAAGAGCATTTACTTTCTCTTGATCATCTTAGGCAGGGTATAAACCTAAGGGCCTATGCTCAAAGGGACCCATTGAACGAATATAAGAGGGAAGCTTTTAATTTATTTGATGCAATGCTTATCAATGTTCGGCAAGCAGTGACAGGCGCTCTGTCTAATCTTGAAATCCAAATAGAACAAGAATCTGACTTGAGTCCAGATGTCAGTTTAGGCGATGAGGACAAGAGGATAGATTCTCTGCTGGAGACTGAACGGAGTGATTCGTCAGCGCCTATTTTGGGCCAAAAAGTTGCTAGGGTCATTGACCCAAATGATCCCACCACTTGGGGAAAAGTGCCAAGAAATGCAACTTGTCCGTGCGGTAGTGGGAAGAAATATAAGCATTGCCACGGCCGAATTTGAATCAAGAAAATATGCTCCTTGATCGCATTTTTAACGATTTTTGTTGACGGCTTCTTAATATCTGCAGAAATATCAAATGGTAATGGCGAGTGGTCGCTTTTTTAAACCATAACGATAGAAGTGAATTGCCATTTTTTTGCAGTAATCTTAAATGCCACTAACTGGACCATAGGAATGAAAAGATTTATCAATCTCTCAAAAGTTGAGGGCATAGCTTCTCGTCAGGCGCATGCTGATATGCCCGATGGAACTTTTGAACGAGAACTGGGGAAGGAGGGGTTTTTTGGGCCTTCGGCACTTATT
The DNA here is from genome assembly GCA_009886305.1 of Betaproteobacteria bacterium. Lineage (GTDB taxonomy): Bacteria > Pseudomonadota > Gammaproteobacteria > Burkholderiales > Eutrophovitaceae > Eutrophovita. The sequence continues at coordinate 1,048 of QXZO01000015.1, read as the reverse complement.
CATCACAAGAACCCACCTACTGGATGGGTCGAATGGGATGGTCCACTAAAACCTAGAGCATTCGACCTTAACAAAATTTCAAAAAGCCAATCTTGTTCCTGGACGATTAATAATATTTTACACAATGAACGTTGCAGAATATCTTGGGGCACTACTAAAGGTCGGATGGATCATCTTTTGAGAAATGGTGATGGAGATGAACTTCTGTTCATACATAAAGGATCAGGACTACTCTACAGTGATTATGGGACGTTAGATGTTGAACAAGGGGATTACATTCTGCTACCCCGAGGGACTATGTGGCGAACTGAGTTTTCTGGGGCAGCAGAAATTTTGATGATAGAGGCCACTAACTCCAGTTTTGGGCTTCCAGATAAAGGTTTAGTTGGAAACCATGCTTTTTTTGATCCCGCAATGTTGGATACGCCAAAGATTGATAAGCGTTTTCTCAATCAACAAACGAAAAACGGCGAGGTGGACAAATGGAAGGTACTAATCAAGCGAAAGAATGTTATTTCAACTGTTACCTACCCCTATAATCCTCTTGATGCTATCGGATGGCACGGCGATTTGATGCCAGTTAAAATAAACATTCGACATTTTCGGCCCATAATGAGTCATAGATATCACCTGCCTCCCTCGGCACACACGACATTTGTGGCCGAGCGGTTTGTTGTTTGCACTTTCTGCCCTAGGCCATTTGAGCAGGATCCAGGGGCCTTAAAGGTACCTTTTTTTCATAGTAATGATGATTATGACGAGGTGCTGTTTTACCATGCAGGAGATTTTTTCAGCCGTGACAATATCGAATCTGGGATGATGACTTTTCACCCAAGTGGCTTTACGCATGGTCCTCATCCAAAGGCTCTTAAAAATATGTTAAAAGCCCCAAAGCCGACCACAGACGAGTACGCTATTATGGTAGACTCTAGAGATGCTTTGGAGATGTCATCTCTTCCGCAAGGTGTCGAAAATATAGACTATGTGAATTCATGGAAAGGCCATTCAGAGGCGGTGCCATGAAGTTAGGGTCTTTAAAAGAAGGAGG